>JAYVSF010000018.1:0-10359 GCA_043775605.1 Myxococcales bacterium | reverse complement strand
CAGGGCTTCTGGAAGCTGCTCGGTGTCTACGCCCGCGCCGCCGGGGTCCGGCTGCCGCGCGGCCAGGTGTCACCGCACAAGCTGCGCCACTCGTTCGCGACCCACCTGCTTGACCACGGCGCCGACCTGCGCGCGGTCCAGGCGATGCTCGGCCACACCGACATCGCCACCACCCAGCTCTACACCCACGTCAGCCGGGCCCGCCTGATCGAGCAGTACCGGGCCGCGCACCCCCGCGCGCGATAGCGAGCCTCGGCGAGCGATCTACAATGACTCTGGGTGTCCGGGGTCGCGAGGGACGTTTGGGTCTGCCTTCGTCCGTCGACCCGAGCCATGCGATAGAGGTTCCTGGCGAGCCACCCCGATAGCGAGCCTCGGCGAGCGATCGACAACCGGCCAGGGAGGCGCGTCAGGCTTGCGGTGCGGGCGCCCGCCGGCCATAGTCCGCCGACGACATGGGCGACATGAACCCCGAGCTTGTCCGTCATATCGTGGTGGGGATGATCGTCTTCATCCTGTCGATCGCGGTCCACGAGTTCGGCCACGCCTTCGTCGCCGACCGGCTCGGCGACCGGCTGCCGCGGGCTCAGGGCCGGGTGACGCTCAACCCGATGGCCCACGCCGATCCGATCGGCACCATCCTCTTGCCGTTCCTGTCGCTCGCGCTCACCAACGGCATCGGCTTCGCCTGGGGCAAGCCGGTCCAGCACACCACCCACGATCGCAAGCGGGCGCTGCTGATCTCGTTCGCCGGGCCGGCCATGAACATCGTGCTGGCGGTGGTGGTCGCGACCGTGACCGTCGCGCTCATCAAGTACGAGGTCGTGACCAGCGTCCCCGCCATCTCCGCCTTGCACGACGCTGTGGTCATCAACTTCGTGCTGTTCTTCTTCAACCTCATCCCGGCCGCCCCGCTCGACGGCGGCTCGGTGGTCCGCGGCCTGATCCCCGAGAGCTGGGTCGAGGCCTGGGACCAGTTCTCGGTCTACGCCTGGGTCGTGCTGCTGGCGTTCTTCCTCATCCCGCGGGTCGGGATCGTGGTCTGGCGCCCGGCGATCGAGAGCGCCACCTGGCTGTTCGACGTCCTCTTCCGCCTGTTCGGGATGACCTGACGTGGCCGGCCTCGACTACCAGGTCGCCCTCGACGTCTTCGAGGGCCCGCTCGACCTCTTGCTCCACCTGGTCAAGAAGCACGAGCTGCAGATCCTCGACATCCCGATCTCGTTCGTCACCGAGAAGTACCTGGCGTACCTCGACGCGATGACCGCGCTCGACGTCGACGTCGCCAGCGAGTACCTGGTGATGGCGGCGACGCTCTGCCACATCAAGTCGCGCGAGCTGCTGCCCAACGCCGGCCCCGAGCCGGGCGCCGCCGATGACGAGGACGAGGACGGCCTGATCGAGGAGGAGGCCGACCCGCGCGCCGAGCTGATCCGCCGGCTGCTCCAGTACCAGAAGTACAAGGAGGCGGCGAACCACCTCGGCGATCGACCCGTGGTCGGCCGCAACGTCTGGGGCCGGGGCGCCGCCATCGAGGACGCGGTCGCCGACGGCATCGACGCCGGCGCGGTCGCGCCGCTGGCGCCGTTCCCGGTCCACCGCCTGATCGAGGCCCTCGATCGGCTGATGCGCGCGGCCAAGGTCAAGATCAGCCACAACGTCCTGATCGATCGGCTGTCGGTCAGCCAGCGCATCTCCGACCTCACCGATCGGCTCGAGATCGAGGGCACGTTCACGTTCACGTCGATGTTCCGGTTCGCCCAGCCTGGCGCCCTGCTGAGCGTGCAGGAGATCCGGCACGAGGCCGTGGTCACGCTGCTCGCCATCCTCGAGATGGCCAAGCTGCGGCTGATCTCGATCACGCAGGGCGACGACGACCCCGACATCCTGATCTCGCGGGTCAGCGACGATCTGCGGGCCGCGGTCGCCCGCAACGTCGTCGGCACCGAAGAGTATCGCTGACCGCCCGGCGGCGGCCGCGTGTTGCGGGGCCGGGCGATTCCGCGATATCGCTGGTCGTGCTCGAGGGGACCACGCGCGATGTCGCCCATCGCTACGTCGGCTGGCTGCGCCGGCGCGGCGCGGTCGTGGTCATGGTCGCGGCCGCCGCGCTCGCGCTGTCGACCTACCTGATCGGCTACCACCTGCCGCTCGACGCCAGCTTCGCGGCGCTCTTGCCGCCGGACGCGCCGTCGGTGCGCGACCTGCACCGGCTCGAGGCCCGGGTCGCTGACAAGGACACCGCGCTGGTGGTGCTCGCCGCGCCCGATCCCGCGACCCGCGCGGCGGCGGCGGCGATGATGGCCGAGCGGCTGCGCGCGCTGCCGCCCACGCTGGTCCACCGGGTCGAGGACGATGACGCTGCGGCCCGGGCCTTCGTCCGCGCCCACGCCCACCTGTTCGTGCCGCTGGCCGACCTGATCGCCGCCCGCGACGCGCTGGCCGAGCGCATCGCCATCGCGAAGCGCGACGCCAACCCGCTGTTCGTGCGCCTCGATGACGACGACGATCAGGCGTTGGCGGCGACCGAGGCCCGGCTCGACGAGCTGCGCCAGCGCCGGCAGGGCGCGCTCGACCGGCTCGCGCGCTCGAGCAACGTCTCGGCCGACGGCCTCCTCCAGTTGCTGGTGATCCGCACCGCGTTCGAGAAGCAGGACATCGCCAGCGGCCAGCGGCTGGTGCGAGCGCTGCGCGCGGCCCGGGCCGAGGTCATCCGCGCGCACCCGACGGTGACCATCGGCCTGACCGGCGGCGTCGTGACCACGGTCGCCGAGCACGACGCGCTGTTCCACGGGGTCGTGCTGTCGACGCTGGTCACCGCCACCCTGGTCGGCCTGGTGCTGGTGCTCTACTTCCGCTCGGCGATCTTGCTGGTGGTGCTCGGCCTGGCGCTGCTGGTCGGGACCCTGGCCGCGTTCGGCGTGGCCGCGCTGACCGTCGGCCACCTCAACGTCGCGACCGCGTTCCTGGGCGCGATCATCGCCGGCAACGGGGTCAACTACGGCATCCTGCTGATCGGCCGCTACCTCGAGGAGCGGCGGCGGCGCGAGCCCGACGACGCGCTGGCGGTGGCGATCCACGGCACCCTGCGGCCGACGCTGGTGGCGGCGCTGGGCGCGGCGATCGCGTACGGCTCGCTGCGCGCGACCAGCTTCCGCGGGTTCGCCGACTTCGCGATCATCGGCGCGATCGGCATGCTGCTGTGCTGGATCGCGGCGTACACGCTGTTGCCGGTGCTGGTGCTGCGGCTGGCTGCGCGGCCGCGGCTGCCGGTCGGCGAGCCCGTGATCGGTCGGGTCCTCGCTCGCGTGCTCGGGTTCCGCCGGCCGGCCCGGGTGGTGGCCGCGACCGTGCTCGTGGCCGGGCTGGCGGTCGCCGTCGGCTATCGCTACGTCGCCGGCGATCCGCTCGAGTACGACATCACCAACCTGCGCTCGAACGGCCCGGCGTCGATCGAGGTCCGACGCTGGATGACCACCTGCAACCACGCCTTCGACCGCGGCATCAGCAGCGAGACCTTCATCGCGCTCGACGCGCTCGCCGACGTCGATCCGGTGCTGGCCGCGCTCGGGCGCGCCGATCACCTGGGCCAGGCCCCGACCATCGGCCGGCTGCGGTCGATCCGCGACGTGGTCCCGGCCGACCAGGACGCCAAGCTCGCGGTGCTGTCCGAGATCCGGACGTTGCTCGACGACGACGCGCTGGCGGCGCTCGACGATCAGGCCCGGGCCGAGCTGGCGACCCTGCGCCGGCCCGACGACCTGCGGCCGATCACGGTGGCGTCGTTGCCGCCCGAGCTGAGCGAACGGCTGCAGGAGCGCGACGGCCGGGTTGGCCTCTTGCTGGCGATCCGGCCGGCGCCCGGGTTCGACGAGTGGAACGGCCACGATCTCATCCGCTTCGCCGGCACCATCCGCCGCCTCGACCTCGGCGACGGCCGGACCGTCACCACCGCCGGCGCCAGCGTGGTGTTCGCCGACATCGTCGACGCGATCGAGCACGACGGCCTGCGGGTCACCGCGGTCGCCGCGTTTGGCCTGGCGGTGATGGTGCTGGTCGTGGTCGGCCGCAACCGGCGGGCGGCCAGCGTGCTGGCGGCGACGACGCTGGGCGCGCTCGGCCTGGTCGCGACCTGCGCGCTGCTCGGGCTGCGGGTCAACTTCCTCGACTTCATCGCGCTGCCGATCACGCTCGGGCTCGGCATCGCCTACGCGATCAACGTCGCCCACCGCCACGCCGGCGAGGACCACGGCCCGCTCACCGCGCTGCGGACGTCGGGCAGCGCGGTGTTCGTCTGCTCGCTGACCACGATCATCGGCTGGGGCTCGCTGCTGGTGTCCGAGAACCTCGCCATCCGCGGCTTCGGCACCGCGGCCTTGATCGGCGAGGTCGTGTGCCTGACCACCGCGCTGATTGTGGTGCCGGCGGTGGTGTCGCTCGGCGCGCGCGATCGATCGCGAATCGTCTGATCAGGCGGCTGGTCCCGAGCGAGCCTTGGCGAGCGATCAACCATGACTCTGGGTGTGTGGGGTCACGAGGGAAGGTCGGGTTCCCACACGGTCGGACGGCTCAGGCCGCCGGTCGTTGTTCCGGCGCGAGCGCGGCGGCCACCTGATCGTGGACCAGGCGGGCGTGCTCGTCGCCGGTCTCGACCTTCCAGCCGGTGGTGTCGATCGCCGGCAAGACGTCGATCGCCAGCGTGCCGCCGCGATCGGGTCGCCAGCGTCGGGGCGGCCACATCCGGTGGCCGCCGTGGATCACCACCGGCACCACCGGCAGCCCGGTCGAGATCGCCATGTGGACGAAGCCCTTCTTGAACGGCTGCAGGCGCGCGTCGCGGCTGCGCGAGCCCTCGGGCATGATCCACACGCCGAGCCGGTGCTTGTGGACCAGCCGCGCGGTGTCCGCGAGCGCGGCGATGGCCTGGCTGCGGTCGGTGCGGCTGATGCGCAGGTGGCCGCTCAGGAGGTAGAGCCAGCCGAAGAACGGCAGGTAGACGAACTCCTTCTTCACCACGCCGCAGCCGCCGTACGGGCACATCCAGATGCTGAGGAAGAAGTCGAGGTTCGACGAGTGATTGGCGACGTAGATGGCGGGCATGCTGCCGGCCAGGCGCGCGGCGCCGCGGACCTCGGGTCGGACCCCAGCCAGGCGGACGACGCCGAGCCCGATGACCTTGCCGTAGAAGTTGTGGAGCTTGATCCGCAGGACCCGCCACGGTAGCAGTGGCAGCGCGAGCACGGCGGTGACCGCGGTCGCCACGGTCAGCATCAGCAGGCCGCACGCGAACCGCACGGTCAGCGAGATGGCGCCGAAGGGCGGGGACTCCGACGCTGGCACCAGCGCACGATGGCACGGGCGGGCCGGGCGCAACAACCGGCGGCGGCGCGGGTCGAGCGGTTGTGGCGTGTCACAGGGTTGGTCAGAATCAACCCTGTGCGGTCGATCGATCGGGCCGGCTCCAGGTGCCGGTCCGATCTCGACGTTCAAACCCCGGCCCGAGCTGCGCTCGGAGCCTGGGGGCCCGTGCGACGATCGCGCGTTGCCGCCGGTCCGCGCCTCCGCCTCCGCCGCCTCGCCGAGCCCCGGCTTCCTGCTCGCAGTCGCCGGGGTGCTCTCGCTCGGGCCGGTCATCATCGGCGCCTACGTCCCGGCGCTGCCGGCGATCCGGGCCGAGTTCGGCTCGTCGGTCACGGCGGTGCAGCTCACGGTCAGCCTGTCCATGCTGGTGTCGGTGCTGGGCGCGGCCGTGGCCGGGGCGTGGAGCGATCGGGTCGGCCGGCGGCCGGTGGTCCTGGGCAGCGTCGCCCTGTTCCTGGCTGGCATGGCGGCGTGCGTGTGGGCGCCGAACATCGGCGTGCTGGTGCTGGGCCGGGTCCTGGCCGGCGCGAGCACCACCTGCGCGCTGGTCGTCGGCCGGGCCGCGGTCGCCGACGCGTTCGATCGCGCCAGCGCGCCGATGGCGATGGCGACCGTGCACGTGGCCCCGCTGGCCGCGTTCGCGCTGGCGCCGGTGGTGGGCGGCGAGCTCACCGATCGGTTCGGCTGGCGCTCGACGTTCTGGGCGCTGGCGGCGCTCGGCGCGGTGGTCGCCGTGCTGGCGTGGGCCTGGCTGCCGGAGACCCGGGGCGAGGCCGCGCGGACTCCCGCCGCCGCCGATCGACGGCGCAGCCTCGGCGCCGGCTGGGCGGATCCGAACCTGCCGAGCTTCGTCGGCTTCGTGCTGCTCGGCGCGCTCCACTTCGGCGCCAGCTTCGGCTTCCTGACCGCCGGCGCGCACCTCGTCATCGACGGCGTGGGTGCATCGAGCACGACGTTCGGCGTCGGCTTCCTGGTGGTCAACCTCGCGGTCCTGGTCGGGACCCTCGGCGCGCGGGTGCTGCTGCCGCGGCTCGGCGCCGAGTCGACGGTGCTGGTGGGCGCGGTGGTCGCGGCGGCGTCTGGGACCGGCCTGTGGCTCGCGCTCACGTCGGCGCCGTCGGCGCTGGTGTTCTTCGCCGGCGGATCCGCGGTCGGCGTCGGCGTCGGGCTCGCCATCCCGGGCGCGACCGCCGGCGCGCTGTCGGCGTTCCCGGGCCAGTCGGGGGCGACCAGCGGCATCTCCAGCCTGCTGCAGATGCTGTTCGCCGCGGCCTGCGCGCAGCTCGTCGGTGTGGCGGGATCGGGCGCGCGATCCTGGTACTGGATCATGCTGGCCGCGCTGTTGTGGGCGGCCGTCGCCTGCTCCGCCGTGCCGTGGTCGCGCCGCGCGCGGGTGGCGATCGGCGTCCGCGCCGCGCCATCGTCGTGAGGCTGCGGGTCAGCGGGTCAGGAGCGAGATCGCGAGCGCGATCGAGAGGAGCCCGACGAGGATCCAGGGGAGCATCGTGCGCATGACCTCCCTGGTGACGGTGCCAGCGAGCTTGGCGGCGTCGGCGCGCTGGTACTGGGGCTTGACGGCGACGGGCGTGGGCGCAGTGACAGCAACGGCAACGGCAACGGCTACGGCGCGCGGCGCGGGAACGGCAACTGGCACGGTGACCGATTCGGAGACGGATGCGGGTACGGGGTCGGGTACGGGTACGGATTCGGACTCGGGTACGGATTCGGACTCGGGTCCGGGTGCGGGTGCGGGTGCGGGTGCGGGTGCGGGTGCGGGTGCGGGTGCGGGTACGGGCTTCGATGCCCCTTCGGCCGCCGCCGCGGCTCGATACGCGGCCGCGCGGATCTTGATGTTCTCGTGCAGTCCCTCGAGGCTCTGCTTCGTGATGGCCTTCGCCGAGGTCTCGATCAGCCGCTGGCCGACGGTGGCGATCTTGCCGCCGACCTGGGCGTCGGCGTCGTAGCGCATGCGGGTGAGCGCGCCCTCGGCCTCGAGCCTGATGGTCGCGCTGGCCTTGACGAAGCCGTGCGGGCCCTTGCCGTCGATGATCATGCGGTAGCTGACCGGCGGCACCTGGTCGGCGAGCTGGACCTTGCCGGTGAACTTGCCGCTGATCGGCCCGATCTTGACGTTGAGGTCGCCGTGGAGCTGGCCGTCGATCAGCTCGAGCTTCTCGCAGCCGGGCATCGCCGCGGCCAGGATCTCGGCGTCGAACAGCGCGTCCCAGACCTCCTGCGGCGACGCGTCGAACAGGTAGTCGCCGGCGAGCTTCATGGCCGGCGAGCGTAGCAGGCTGGTGCGCGCCCGGGACCGGGCGGCTGGCTGGCACCGCCGGGGGTTTCGCTCGTGGCGGGCATCTGCTAAGAGCGTGCGATCCGTGAGTCGCATGCGCAAGAAGCACAAGGAACGAGGGCGGGCCGAGCAAGCCGCGCTCGAGCAGGTGGCGGCCGAGGCCGGGGTCGAGATCGTCGACGGCCCCGCGGCGTCCGAGGGTGAGGGCGGCGAGGCTGGCGCGCCTGCCGAGGACGAGGCCATCGAGGCTGCGGCGACCACCGACGAGGATGAAGCGGGCGACGACGCGGACGACGCGGACGACGCGGACGACGCGGACGACGCGGACGACGCGGACGACGATGGGGCCAGCGCAGCGATCGGTGCCGAGCCGGTCGTCGGCGAGCGTGGCGCCGGCGAGGCCGAGGTCACCGCCGAGGGTGCGGCGCTCGAGGGTTCGCCGGCCGGCGGCCAGGTCGCCGACCGCGTCGACCTCGACGCGACGACCGGTGATGCGGCCGATCACGGCGACGCGAGCCCGGCGACGAGCGACGACGGGGCGCCCGGCGAGGGCAGTGAAGACGGCGAGGACGACGGCGAGGTCGAGGCCGAGGCGGATCCGACGCGGCCGCAGGCGGCGGCGCTCGACGAGACCCGGTTCAAGGCGCTGATCGAGGCCCTGGTGTTCGCCAGCGACAAGCCGCTGACCATCGCCCGCCTGCGCCAGCTCACGCGGGTGTCGGACACCAAGCGCATCCAGGCCGCGCTCGAACAGCTCCAGGTCGAGCACGCCGACCGCGGCATCGTGCTGTCGGCGATCTCGGGCGGCTTCTCGTTCCGCACCCACTCCAGCTTCTCGCCCTGGGTCCAGCAGCTCATCGCCGGGCGACCGGTCCGGCTGTCGCGCGCCCAGCTCGAGACCCTGGCGATCGTCGCGTACCGGCAGCCGATCACGCGGCCCGAGATCGATCAGATCCGCGGCGTCGACTCGGGCGCCACGCTCAAGCTGCTGCTCGATCGATCGCTGATTCGCATCCTCGGCAAGCGCGAGGAGGTCGGCCGGCCGCTGCTGTACGGCACGACGAAGGAGTTCCTCGACTTCTTCAGCCTGAGCGAGGTGCGCGCGCTGCCGACGTTGCGCGAGTACAGCGAGCTGACCGCGGAGAGCCGGAGCATGGTCGCGAAGCTCGGCGGAGAGCCGCTGCCGGAGCCGGTGACCGAGCCCGAGCCCGCAGCGGAGCCCGAGCCCGAGCCCGAGCCCGCAGCGGAGCCCGAGTCCGAGCCCGCAGCGGAGCCCGAGCCCGAGCCCGAGCCCGAGGCCGCACCCGAGCCGGACGGGCGGATGTTCGAGCCCGAGCCCGACCCCGACGTCGAGCCCGTCCCCGATCCTGATTCCGACGGCCCGGCCGTGTTCGATCCCGACCTCGATCCCGAACCGGCACCCGACGCCGACGAAAGCAGTGACGAATGAGCGCCCCGATGCGTCTCCAGCGCTTCCTCTCCCAGGCCGGCGTCGCCGCGCGCCGCAAGGCCGAGCAGCTCATCACCGGCGGCCGGGTCACCGTCGACGGCGTGGTCGTCACCGAGCTCGGTACCAAGATCGATCCCGACAGCGCCAACGTCCAGGTCGACGGCGAGGCGGTCGCCGTGCAGGACCGCTTCTATATCCTCTTCAACAAACCGAAGGGCTGCATCACCGCGGTCACCGACGACCGCGGCCGCCTGACGGTGATGGACTACTTGCCCAACCTGCCGGTCAAGGTCGCGCCGGTCGGGCGCCTCGACTACTACAGCGAGGGCGTGCTGCTGCTGACCAACGACGGCGACCTGGCGGCCCGGCTGCTGGCGCCGGGCTCGCACGTCGCCAAGACCTACCACGTCAAGATCCAGGGCACCCTGCGGCCCGACGAGCTCGGGCGGCTGCGCCAGGGCGTCACGCTCGACGACGGCACGGTGACCATGCCGGCCGAGGTCGAGGTGCTGCCGGGTGAGAGCCGGCACACCTGGCTGGGGATCACGCTGTACGAGGGCAAGTCGCGCCAGATCCACCGGATGATCGAGACGCTCGGCTACCAGGTGCAGAAGCTCCAGCGGGTCGCGTTCGCGAACCTCACGTTTCACGATCTCCGGATCGGCGACGCGCGCGAGCTCACCCAGCGGGAGCTCAACCAGCTGCGCGAGCTGGTCAACCTCGACAAGAGCGTCGGCACGCGCGGCGGCTGGACCGCGCGGCGCGAGGACACCGATCGCAAGCGGCGCGAGCACGCGGCGCGGATGGCGGAGAAGGCCGAGGCAGAGGCCGAGGCGGCGGCGGGGGTGGCGGGCGCGGGACCGGCGGCGTTCGGCGCCGTGCCCGATGACGACGACGAGGAGGTGTTCGAGCGCGAGCTGGCGCGGTCCGGCCCCGGCGGCGCCCGGGCTCCGGCGGCGCGGGTGTCAGCAGCCCGGACGACGGGTCCGCGGTCGGCAGCGCCGGCAGCACGCGGCGCGGATCGGCGCCCGCCGGCAGGGGAGGCGCTGTCCCGTGGTCCGGGCGGCCCGCGCAGTGACGACGCTCGTGGCCCGCGCAGCGCCGGACCCGGGGCGCGCACGGCCGGGCCGCGGTCGGCGGCGCCACGCGGCGACGGCTACGGTCCGCGCAGCGGTGGCGTGGGCGGCGCTCGGCCGTCGGGTCCGCGGTCGGATTTCGGGCGCAGCGACGCTCGCGGTCCGCGCAGTGCGGGACC
>JAYVSF010000017.1:0-3067 GCA_043775605.1 Myxococcales bacterium | reverse complement strand
CGAATCGCGGCCCACATCGCTCGCGGAACGTAGCACCTCGCCACGGTCGCGCCGCACCTGGCGGTCGGGCATCATCGAGCGCGGGACCAACCAAGCCTGCCACCGGCGGCCGGGATGCACCCGCGCCACCTGCGAGGTCGATCATGGGTGCAGTACAGCTGACGGTATCCGCCCGCTCCGACGTCGGGCGGGTGCGGACCAACAACGAGGACGCGTTCTCGGTCGCCGATCTCGACACCGGCGCCCGCCAGGGCAGCGGGCCGGCGCCGAGCGAGTTCGACGTCCAGCAGCGCGGCATCCTCTTGATCGTGTCCGACGGCATGGGCGGCCACGCCGCGGGCGAGGTCGCCAGCGCGCTGGTGGTCGACTCGCTGCGCCGCTCGCTCGAGGCGCCGGGCGCTGACACCTCGGGCATGCAGCGCCTCATCGACAACGCGGTCAAGCGGGCCAACGCCGACGTCTTCGAGACCGCACGCGCGACCCGCCGCACCGGCATGGGCGCGACCCTGACCGCGGTGCTGATCCACCACGACGAGGCCTACGTCGCCGGGGTCGGCGACTCGCGGGCCTACATCCTGCGTCAGGGCCGGCTGCGGCAGATCACCAAGGATCAGAGCTTCGTCCAGCTCCTGGTCGATGCCGGCGCGATGACGCCGGAGGAGGCCCGGACCTCGAGCCAGAAGAACGTGATCCTCCAGGGCATGGGCCTCAAGGACGACGTCCAGGTGTCGATCGGCCGGCTCCAGCTCCGGCGCGGCGACCGGTTGCTGCTGTGCTCGGACGGGCTGTCGAACCTGGTGCCCGACGACGAGCTGCGCACGTTGCTCGGCGAGCCGGATCTGGCGGCCGCGTGCAACCGAACCATCGACCTGGCCAACCAGCGCGGCGGCGACGACAACATCACCGCGATCTTGGCCGCGCTCGACGGCGACGGCCTGCCGCTGCCGCTGGCCGGCGAGACCCTGACCCAGACCTTCGAACTGCTGCAGGCCTACGACCCGACCGGTACGTCGAAGGCCGCGCCCGCCGCGGCACCGCCGCCCGCCGCGCCCAGCGCCGCGGCACCGCGGCCCGCACCCGTGGCCCACCCGACGGCCGCCGCGGCACCTGGCCGCTCGTGGCTGCCGTACGTGCTGTTCGCGGTCATCGTGGTCGGCGCCGCGCTCGCGGTCGGCCTGACCCGCTGATCGCCGTCCCCGCTCGCGGGGTCTAGAACGTGAAGATCTGATCGGCCTTGGGCATCGTCGGCGCCTTGGGCGCCGGCTGCTCGGACCGCTTGATGATCGGGGGCGGGGGCTCGACCGCGAACCGGGCAGCGGCCGAGGTCATCGGGACCGGAGCCGGCCGGGGGGCCGGAGCCGCAGCGCGAGCCGGGGCCGGAGCCGCGGAAACCGCGTGGCTGGCGTGGCTCGAGTGGCTGGTGTGCGCCGGGCGGGCCGGGGGCGGCGCCGACATCGCGCGCATCGGCGCAGGCGGGGGCGCCTGGACCTTGTGAGCCTCCGGCGCGTCGCCGCCCAGGAAGTCACCGACCCGGGTCTCCACGAACTGGCTCATCGAGACGCTGTTGGCCTCGCAGAACGACTTCAGGCGCTCGTAGGTAGTGCGGCTGACACTGATGCTCCGCCGGGTCTGCTTCTTCGCCATGATGATTCCTTACGCTACCGGTGGGGTACGGTCAAGAACGACCTACCAGCGCTGGGGGTTCCGCCGATGCACGAGGAATACCAGGCCCCTCTGACATGCGACCACCCGCGATCGCAAAGACCACAGTGGCGCCGGGCGCCGAGATGCCCTACGGTCTGGATGCGACCATGTCGCCGAAACACCGAGCGAGTTCCCATGTGGCGAACGCGCAGGTGGGCTTCGAAACGGGCCGAAGCGCCCATTACGAAGGCCCGGCCGCGGGATCCGCTATGCGCTTGCGGGCCGCCCGTCGGGCTCTGGCCTATGCCAGGGGAGGAAACACGCAACATGCCATGTACCAAGCCAACCCGCTCTGAGGATGGGCGGCCGTAAGGCCTCCTTTCCAGACGAGCTAAGCGGGCCCGCGATCGCCAGGTGGTCGTCGGGCCCGTGATCTTTTCGGGGTGCGCGCACAGGCCGCACCCGTGCGCGCATCCAAGCGTGGTCCGGCGGATCCCGGCGCCGGTCATCGTGGCCAGGCTCGATTGCCCGCACCGACGATCTGTGGCTACAGTCCCCGCGCGCCGGGCCCCCTGGCCCACGAAAAACCCCAAGGATTCCGCAATGAGCTGGTTCATCAGCTACGCGCGCTCGTCGATCGGCGCCAAGCAGATCATGGCCGTCACCGGCCTGGGAATGCTGCTCTTCGCCCTCGTCCACATGCTCGGTCACCTGGGCATGTTCTCCGGTCGCGACCACTACAACGCGTACGCCGCCTTCCTCCAGGGGCTGGGTGGGCTCAAGTGGATGGCCCGCGGCGGGCTGTTCGCGATGCTGGCCGTCCACGTCGGCATGGCGGTCGTGCTGGTCCGCGCCAACGCCGCCGCCCGGCCGACCAAGTACGCGGTCCAGCGCTACCGCCGGACCAGCTTCGCCGCCCGCAGCATGGCCCTGACCGGCCTGGTGGTGCTGGCCTTCATCGTCTACCACCTGATGCACTTCACCCTCGGCTGGATCCAGCCCGACTACTTCCACCTGCCCGACGACAAGGGCCGGCCCGACGCCTACTCGATGTTCGTGATGGGCTTCAAGAACGTGCCGATCCTCGCCTCGTACATCGTCGCGGTCACGCTCCTATGCCTGCACCTGACCCACGGCGCCTCGAGCTGGCTGCAGTCGCTCGGCCTCAAGCACCCCAAGTACGACCGCGCGCTCGAGCGGCTCGGTCCGGTCCTGGCCGTGATCCTGATCGTCGGCTACTTCGCGCCGCCGCTGGCGGTCGCCTTCCACGTCATCGAGCTGTGAGCATCATGCGGCTTTCCATGCCCTCAGGACACGCGCCGGCCCAGGCCGGCGGGACGCAACGCGGACCACGAGCGCAGCGAGGCAGGTCATGAACCTCGACGCGCGCACCCCGGCCGGCCCCATCGCCGAGAAATGGAAC
>JAYVSF010000016.1:0-16367 GCA_043775605.1 Myxococcales bacterium | reverse complement strand
GATGGAGTACCTCGAGGCGCCGATCCTGCGGGTCGCCGGCTTCGACACGCCGTTCCCGTACACGCTCGAGCACGAGTACATGCCCAACGCCGATCGCGTGCTCGGCGCGGTCCGCCAGACCCTGGAGTGGTAGCGATGGCCTTCGAGTTCCACCTGCCCGATATCGGCGAAGGCGTGGTCGAGGGCGAGATCGTCGCCTGGAAGGTCAAGGTCGGTGACGTCGTCACCATGGACCAGCCGATCGTCGAGATCATGACCGACAAGGCGACGGTCGCGATCCCGTCGCCGCGCGCCGGCCGCATCGCCGCGATCAACTACACCGACGGCCAGATCTGTCCGGTCGGCCAGGTCCTGCTGGTGATCGACGAGGCCGGCGCGGCGGGCGCGAAGCCCGCGCCTGCCGCCCTGCCCGAGCACTCGCCCGCGCCGCAGTTGCAGCTCGCCGGGCACCTGCCGGAGTCGCTGCCGGTGGTGAGCGCAGCGGCGATCGAGGTGGTCGATGCGACCGTCGAGCGGACGCGGACGCTGGCGACGCCGGCGACCCGCCGGATCGCGCGGCAGCTCGGGGTCACGCTCGATCGGGTCCCGGCGACCGGCAAGCGCGGGCGGGTCACGACCGACGACGTCCGCACGTTCGCGACGAGCCCGGGTCCGATCCGGAGTCCGACTCCGACTCCGACTCCGACTCCGAGTCCGAGTCCGGCGCGGTTCACGCCGGTCGCGATCGCGCGCCTCGGCGACGAGGAGCGCATCCCGCTGCGTGGCGTGCGCAAGAAGATCGCGGAGTCGATGACCCGGTCGACCCAGACCGCGGCGCACTTCACGTACGTCGAAGAGATCGACATGACCGAGCTGGTCCTGCTGCGCGCGCGGGCCAAGGCCCGGGCCGCCGAGCGCGGCGCCAAGCTCACCTACCTGCCGTTCATCTGCAAGGCGGTGGTCTCGGGCTTGAAGAAGTGGCCGATGCTCAACGCCGCACTCGACGAGAGCACGCAGGAGATCGTCCGGAAGAAGTACTACCACCTCGGCATCGCCGCCCAGGGCCCGCAGGGGCTGGCGGTGAGCGTGGTGCGCGACGCCGACCGCCGGTCGATCTTTGACCTCGCCCGCGAGATCGATCGCCTCGGCGACGCGGTCCGCGCCGGCACCGCGACCCGCGACGAGCTGACCGGCTCGACCTTCACGATCTCGTCGCTGGGCAAGCTCGGCGGCGTGCTGGCCACGCCGATCATCAACTTCCCCGAGGTCGCGATCCTCGGCGTCCACAAGATCGACGAGAAGCCGGCGGTGCGCGCCGGCCAGATCGTGATCCGGCACCTGATGAACCTGTCGATCTCGGTCGATCACCGGCTGGCCGACGGCTGGGACGGCGCCATGTTCCTGCAGGACGTGAAGACCCTGCTCGAGGATCCGACCACGATGTTCATGGAGATGGTGTAGGCGCCATGGCGGGCGACGCCGCGGCGCTGCTCGTCGGCGGAGGCCCCGACTCGACCTCGGCGCCGTCCGCCTACTTCGCCGGCGACGACGAGACCAAGGCCCGCGGCCTGTACCGGCTGCTCGACGAGGACGGCCACGCCGACCCGGCGACGATCACGTGGCTCGACCGCGCCCTGGCCCGCCGGCTGTACGAGGGCATGTTGCTGGTCCGGGTCACCGACGCCCGGATGATGGCGCTGCAGCGTCAGGGCCGCATCGGCTTCTACGGCGAGGCGCTCGGCCAGGAGGCCGCGGTGATCGGCTCGGCCGCGGCGTCCTTGCCCGACGACTGGATCGTGCCCGCGTTGCGCGAGGCCGGCGTCGGCCTGTACCGCGGCATGTCACTGGCCACGTACCTGGCCCAGATCTTCGGCAACGCCGCCGACCCCAGCCTTGGCCGGCAGCTGCCGTGTCACCCGTGCGACCGGGCCTCCAACTACGTCGTGATGTCGTCGTGCGTGTCGACCCAGATCCCGCACGCGGTCGGGATCGCGATGGCTATGAAGCTGGCCGGCGATCGCGATCGCTGCGCGTTCGGCTACATGGGCGACGGCGGCACCAGCACCGCCGACTTCCACGTCGCGATGAACTTCGCCGGCGTGATGAACGCGCCGGTCGTGCTGATCTGCCAGAACAACCAGTGGGCGATCTCGACGCCGGGCTCGGTCCAGACCGCGGCCGACACCCTCGCGCTCAAGGCGATCGGCTACGGCCTCGAGCCGCTGCGGGTCGACGGCAACGACGTGCTCGCGGTCTACGACGCCTGCTGGCGCGCCGCGGTCAAGGCCCGCACCGGCGGCGGCCCGACCTTCGTCGAGCTCCTGACCTACCGGGTCAGCGCCCACTCGTCGTCGGACGATCCGTCGCGCTACCGCGACGAGGCGGTGACCGCGGTCTGGCGCTCGCGCCGCGATCCCCTCGCCCGCCTGCGCACCCTGCTCGAGGCCCGCGGCTGGCTCGCGGCCGGCGAGCACGACGCCCAGGCCGCCGCGCTCGAGGCCCGGGTCCGCGCGGAGATCGCGGTCCAGGAGGCGATCGGCCCGCCGCCCGTCAGCTCGCTGTTCGACGACGTCTACGAGCAGCCGACCTGGCTGCTCCGCGACCAGGCCGCCCACGGCACGTAGCAGAGTTGCTACGTAGCAGAGTTGCTACGTAGCAGAGTTGCTACGACAGCGGCCGGTAGGTATCCTGGGGTGGTGTTCGCCAGTCATCAGCCGGTCCACGACGAGACCTTCCTCGACCGCCGGGCCGAGATGGTCCGGCTCGACGACGTCGTCGGACGCCTGCTCGCCGGGCAGCCGAAGTGGCTGGCGTTGCTCGGGCCGCGCAAGATCGGCAAGACCAGCCTGCTGCGCGAGCTGCAGCGCCGCCGGGCCAGCGCCGCGGTCGGTTTCATCCTGTTCGATATCTTCGAGCAGTCGCCGCCGTCGCCCGAGATCGTGCGCCTGCTGGCGCTGCGGACGGCCGATCAGGCGTTGGGCCCCGCCCTCGGGACCAGCCTCGAGATCCTCGCGGCGCATCCCGACCTGTACCGGGCCACCCTGTCGAGCGCCGCGGCGTTCGTCCAGCTCCCGCCCGAGGTCCGCGCGACGTTGATCGCGCTCCCGGACGCGCCTTTGACCTCCGCCTTCGCGCGCGCCTGTCTCGAGCTCCCCGAGCAGCTGGCCGCGGCGCTCGACGTCCGGTTCCTGGTCGCCATCGACGAGTTCCAGGAGCTCGCGGAGGTCGGCCTCGGCCGTGGCCGCGGAGATCTCATGCCGCTCATGCGCGCGGTCTGGCAGCGTCACCGCCGGGTCGGCTACGTGATCTCGGGCTCCGCCCGCTCGCTCCTGCTCGACCTCGTCACCGCCGAGCACTCGCCGTTCTTCCAGCACTTCGAGCTCATGGAGCTCGGGCCGTTCGCCGTCGCCGACGCGGTCGCCCTCCTGGTCGACAACGCTCCGCCGGGGCGGGCGATCAAGCCGGCGCTCGCCGCGCGCGCCGTCGACATCCTCGGCGGCCACCCGTTCTACCTCCAGCTGTTCGGCGAGACCCTGATCTCGCTCCCGGGGCAGCTCGACGAGGTCGCGCTCAAGCAGGCGATGAGCGATGTCCTGTTCTCGCCGACCGGACGGCTGTCCTTGTACTTCGCCGCCGAGTACCAGCGGCTGGTCGGGCGCGCGGCGTCGCTGGCCGCGGTCCTGACCGCGCTGGCGCCGGGACCGCTCCGGCTCGGCGAGATCGCGACGGCCGTGCGAGCTGCCAGCGGCGCGGTCGCCACCTACGTCGGCCGGCTGGCCGACGCGGTGACCCGCGAGGGCGATCGCTATCGCATCGCCGATCCGGTGTTCGCGCGCTGGCTGGCGTGGCGTGGCCCGGGTGGCGCCGCGGTCCCGATGACCACGATCGGCGACCAGGCCGAGCGCCGGGTCGCCGACGAGCTGGCCCGGCTCGGCTTTGACCTCGTCTACCAGTCGCGGGCATCGCGCGGCGCGTTCGATCTGCTCGCGACTCGAGGCGCCGATCTGCTCGGGGTCCAGGTCAAGCGGACGGTGCTGCCGGCCAGCCTGGCCGCCGCCGCGTGGCACCGCATGCAAGCCGAGGCGACCCGACTCGGCTGGCGCTTCATCATCGCGGTGGTGACCCCTGACGACCAGGTCCACTTCCTCGACCCCGCGCGGATCGCGCGCGGCGGCCGACCGCGGCTGCGCGCCGAGGCCGCGATCGACAACTTGCTGGCCTGGATCGACGATCGGCCGACTCGCCGCCGGGACCGCCCGACCGCCACGCGGCGCCAGCGTCGCTCGCCCTGAGCGGATGACCCAGCCCCGCCTCATCCCGACGCCGCAGCGAGGGCGACTGGCGAGCACGAACCGCCGACGTGGCAGCTCCGCGACCAGACGACGCACGGCTCAGGTTCTCCGACGCGACCGAGTCAAGGCCCCCAGCACTGGAGCGCGCCAGGGATCGCGTTGGGGCAGGTGGCCACCGGGCCGAGGCACGAGAGCACGCCGGCATCGACGCCCTGGCCGCACTGCCAGAAGTTGCAGTCGGGCGTGCAGGCAGTGCCTGCGCAGCTCGGATGCCGCGCCTCGCAGGTGACCGACCCGGACTGGCAACGATCGAGACCGTTGCTGTGCATGACCTGGACGCAGAGCTGGTCGGGTGTACACGCCGCGCACGGGCCGGCGTCGGTGACGGCGGCACGGTCGGCGGCGCAACCCGCGGACAACGTCGCCACGAGCGCGGCGAGCGCCAGCGCCGGGCCGGTTCGCCCAGCGATCGAGTCGGGGGTCGCCACCCGGCGGCCGCAGCGGTACGTTCGATGGAGGAGCATGGCGCTGCTCGAAAGCACGCATCGTGCCAACGCGGTTCGGCGGCGCGCTGCATGGGACGCGGCGCGCGCTCCTGCCCGACCACGCTGAGCGCGACATCCGCGTCCGGACCGTTCCCTGGCGGGGCCGTGATCCGCACATGCTATCAATGGACATGCATCGGCCCTCGCCCGAGCAGGTGGAGCGCTATCGCGCGATGACGCCGGCCGAGCGGCTCGCGCAGGCGGAGGCGCTGTACTGGATGGCGCGCCGGATGCGGGCCGCCCACGAGCGCGCGCTGCATCCGACGTGGACCGAGGCCGAGATCGAAGCCCACGTGCGGAGCATCTTCCTGCGTGCCGGAACCTAGCCTCATCGCGCCGCTCATCACCCGGCTCGCCTGGCTGTCCTTCGTCGAGGTCGTCGACGACCTCGAGGTCGCGGTCGCGCCGGTCGAGTACGTGATCGTGCGCAAGCTCGAGTACTTTCGCGAGGGCCGCTCGGGCAAGCATGTGCGCGACATCCACTGATCGCCTCGGCCTGGCGACGACCTGGGCCGAGGTCGTCGCGACGCGCCGCTGAGGCAGCGCCCGCGGCGGCGGCGAGAGGCGGGGGCGGGGGCGGTTGGCAGGGTCGGCGATCCGCGGTACGACGGCGGCAAGGAGTACCGCATGTCGGAGCAGCGATTCGATGCCGTCGTCGTCGGGGCCGGGCCGGGTGGATACCCGACGGCGATCCGCCTGGGCCAGCTCGGGGTCAAGACCGCGATCGTCGAGCGTGAGTACATGGGCGGGGTCTGCCTCAACGTCGGCTGCATCCCGTCGAAGGCGGTGATCCACGCCGCCAAGACCTTCGACAAGATCGGCCACGCCGATGCGCTCGGCATCACTGTCGGCAAGCCGACCCTCGACATGGTCAAGCTGCAGGGCTGGAAGAGCGGCGTGGTCACCAAGCTGACCAGCGGCGTGCGGACGTTGCTCAAGGGCAACGGAGTCACGATCTTCGACGGCACCGCCCGGCTGGGCGCGGCCGGGCCCGACGGCCACCGGATCACCGTGACCGGCAGCAAGGGCACCGAGACGATCATCGCGAAGAACGTGGTGCTGGCGACCGGCTCGCGGCCGTTCGAGATCCCCGGGTTCAAGACCGATCAGCGGCGCATCCTCGACTCGACCGGCGCGCTCGCGCTCGACCACGTGCCGGCCCGCATGGTCGTCATCGGCGGCGGCTACATCGGCCTCGAGCTCGGCATGGTCTACGCCAAGTTCGGGACCAAGGTCACCGTGGTCGAGGCGCTGCCGTCGATCCTGGCGGCGATGGACAAGGACTGCGTGCAGGTGGTGGCGCGCAAGCTCAAGAAGATGGGCGTCGAGGTCATGCTCAAGGCCAAGGCGAAGAGCTGGGAGGACAAGGGCGATCGCGCGGTGCTGACCGTCGAGCTCGAGGGCGGGACGACCGCGACCGTCGACGCCGACGTCATTCTGGTGTCGGTCGGCCGCCGGCCCAACAGCGAGGACCTCGGCGTGGCCGAGGCCGGGGTCGCGCTCGGCAAGGGCGGCTACGTGATCGCCGACGATCAGCTGCGGACCAACGTCGGCGGCATCTACGCGATCGGCGACCTGATCGGCGGGATGATGCTGGCCCACAAGGCGACCAAGGAGGGCGAGGTCGTCGCCGAGATCATCGCCGGCCACAAGGCGGCGATGGACGTGCGCTGCATCCCGGCGGTGGTGTTCACCGATCCAGAGATCGCCTCGGCCGGTCTCACCGACGAGGAAGCCAAGGCCAAGGGCCACGAGGTCAAGGTCGGCAAGTTCCCGTTCGCGGCGCTGGGCCGGGCCCTGTCGGTCAACGACACCGAGGGCTTCGCCAAGGTCGTGATCGACGCGAAGACCGAGGAGATCCTCGGCGTCCACATCGTCGGCAACGGCGCCGGCGATCTCATCTCCGAGGCCGCGCTGGCGATCGAGATGGGCGCGGTCGCCCAGGATCTGAACCTCACGGTTCACCCGCACCCGACCCTGTCGGAGGCGGTGCGCGAGGCCGCAGCCGCGGCGCTCGGCGAGGCTGTCCACATCATCAACCGCTGAGCCGAAGCAGAGAGAGGCCGCATGGCGCCGACCGATCCTCCCGAGCCACCGTCTGACGGCACCGGGCCGAAGCTCGACGACGCCGTCGCCGGGCTCATCGACGAGCGCCCGGCGCGACCGCACCTGACGCTGGTGCCGCCGGCGAGCGACGAGCCTGAGGCTTCGGCTGCGAGTGCGCCGCCGAAGGTCGCCGTCGTCGATGACGATCCGCTCAAGGCGGTGCTCGGCGCGGGCAGCCGCCGCGAGGAGCCGGAGCCGGTCGAGGATGCGTGGGCGAAGAGTCAGCAGCCCGCGGCCGAGGGGCTCGACCTCGGCAAGCTGCTCGCGCTGCCGGCGCTGACCGATGGGCTGCGCCAGCTCGCGGGGTGGATCGAGAAGCAGATCCCGACGCTGAACGACGCGGTGACGAAGCTGGTGTCGTCGTTCGAGTCGGCGATGACGATGCCGACAGCGGCGGCGCCGACGGCAGGGCCCGTGGCCGTGGCCGAGCCCGTCGCCGTGGCCGAGCCCGTCGCCGACGATGCGGTCGCGAAGATCGATCGCGCGGTGGCGGCGGCCGATGCGATGACGACCAAGATCGACGAGATGATGACCCACACCACGACCGCGCCCGATCCCGAGTCCGATCCGGATCCGCTGCCGATGATCGATCCGCCGGACCCGCTGCCGATGATCGACCCGCCCGATCCTCTCCACATCGACGATCCGGTCGCTCCCCAGCCGATCGGCGATCCGCCGGACCCAGTCCCGAGCCACGATCCGGAGCCTGATCCTGATCCGCCCGCGACCGACTGAGCGCGCTCAGCCGTTGCCGAGGGCGCTGCGGACGGCCTCGGCGAGATCGGGGTGGCTGAAGTGGAAGCCGAGCTGCTCGAGCGCGGCAGGGACGGCGCGCCGGCCTTCGAGCAGGTAGTCGGCGAGCTCGCCGACGGCGGCGCGCAACGCGAAGCCGGGTACGGGCAACCACGACGGACGATGGAGGGCGGCGCCGAGGGCGCGGGCCAGCTCGCGATTGCGCACGGTGCCGGGCGCGACCAGGTTGATCGGCCCGGTGAAGCGCACGTCGGTGACCGCGGCCCGGAACGCGGCGACCGCGTCGTCGAGATGGATCCACGAGAACCACTGCTGGCCCGAACCGATGCGACCACCGGCGAACAGCTTGAAGGGCGTCGTCATCTTGGTCAGCGCGCCGCCTGGGCCGATCACCACCCCCAGCCGCAGCCGCACGACCCGCAGGCCCAGCGACTCCGCGGCCGAGGCCTCGTCCTCCCAGGCCTCGCACAACCGGGACAGGAAGCCGTCGCCGGGCGGCGCTCGCTCGGGCACCGGATCGTCATCGTCGAGCTCGCGGTTGGCGAAGCCGTAGTAGTCGATGCCCGACGCGGTGATCAGCGCGCCCGGCCGGTCGGCGGCGGCCACGCCGGCGAGGTGCTCGACCAGTACGCGGGTCGACTCGACCCGGCTGTCGCGGATGCGCTGCTTGTGGCGCGCGTCCCAGCGCTTGCCCGCGATCGGCTCGCCGGCGAGATGGACGATCGCCGCGGCGCCGGCCAGCGTGTCGCACCACGGGCCGGGCGTCTCGAGGTCGGCGGCGAGGAGCTCGACGCCGTCGCCGACCGCTGCCCGCGCGCGCGCGGCGTCGCGCACCAGCGCCGTGACCGCGTGACCGTCGGCGACCAGCGCGCGGACCAGCGGTCGCCCGACCAGCCCGGTCGCGCCGGTGATCACCACCCGGCCGGGCCGCCCGCGCGCGTCGTCGCTGCTCACCGCACCCTCATAGCACGCGGACCCGTGAGGCCCGGCCCGGCGCCTCGCACCCGGCGCCTGTCGGAGCCTGGACGGCATTGTCCGGACCGCGCGCGGCGAAAAAAAAACAGACCCCGCGCCTCCACGCGTGACCCCGAACGCCCAGAGTCATTGTTGATCGCTCGCCAAGGCTCGCTACCGGACCGGCTCCTGCAGCCTGGTCTCGATGCCGTAGGTGAGCACGAACGCGAGCTGCCACTGGGTGTGGTCGTCGGCGCCGAGCTGCCAGCGACGGATCACGCGCAGGTCGGCGCCGGCGGTGACGCCGTGGACGTCGACGACCGCGCGGGCCCCGGCCAGCGGCGCGTACAGGCCGACGCCGGTGTCGCCGGCGACCTGATCGACGAAGATCGCATCGAAGCCGACCATGCCGCCGACCCGCAGGCCGGGCGCGCGCAGGCCCAGCTCGATCGCGATCGGCACCCCGAACCCCCAGGTGTCGTCGCCGGCCTGCCACAGCTCGAGGCCGGGCATGAAGCCGAAGTAGCCGCCGACCGTGCCGCGCGGGGCGAGCGCCGGCATCACCTCGTAGTCGAGCCGGGCCAGCCAGCCCGACGCCAGCCCGTGGGCGCGGACCACGCCGAGCGCGACGCCGACGCCCATCCCGGCGTGCGGGTGGCCCCAGGTCCGCACGCCCGCCGGCTCGCCCGCGACCGCGACCGGCACCGGCACCGGCACCGGGTCGGCCGATGACCGCGCCGCGCCCGCGACGACGACGACGAGCCCCAGCAGCAGACGGACGACCGCGCGCATGGTGAGACAACGCACGGGGTCTCCCGAGCTTACGCGCGGTACGATGCCGCCATGAGGTTTCCCCGTCTGCCCGGCCTCGGCGCCGGCCTCCTGATCGCGGCCCTGGTTGGCTGTGGTGACGACGGCGCCGCGCCCGCCGACGCCGCCGATCCCTTCCCCGACCGCACCGCCGCGCTCGCCCTGCTCGGAGTCCCGTGCACCGACTCGATCGACGCGGCGTACGAGTTCCACCAGGCGCCGGTGCCGTGGTCGGCCAGCCTGCGCGGCACCATCGCGGCGTGCGCCTACGACCGCAAGCTCACCGTCGACGAGATGCGGGCGCACTACACCACCGAGCACCTGCCGCCGGTGACCGTCACCACCGACGTCTACAAGTTCCGCGTGGCGTACTGGACCGAGCGCGGCGCCAACGAGCCCGTGCTGACATCCGCGGCGTTCTACCTGCCGGTGACCCGGCGCGGCGAACCGGCGCCGGTGGTGGTCGCCGGCCACGGCTCGGTCGGCGTCGCCGATCGCTGCGCGCCGTCGAAGGAGGACCCCGGCGGCTTCCTGCGCGACTACCGCACGCTGCTCTATCCGCTGATCGGCGACGGCTGGGTGGTGATGGCGCCGGACTACCCGGGCATCGGCACGCCCGGCGTCGGCACCTGGCAGCTCGCCAGCGACGAGGGCCACGCCATGCTCGACGGCACCCGCGCCGCCCGCAAGCTCGCGCGCGCCGGCCTGCTCTCGACCCACAACGCGATCGTCGGCCACTCGAACGGCGGCCACGCCGCGCTGGCGGCGCAGTCGCAGGCCCAGGCCTACGGCAGCGACGGCACGATCGACGCGGTCGTGGTCTGGGCGCCGCTGTGGATCTCCAATGGAGCCTGGGGCGCCTTGATCAGCGACA
Organism: Myxococcales bacterium; assembly: GCA_043775605.1. Taxonomy (GTDB): domain Bacteria; phylum Myxococcota_A; class Polyangia; order Haliangiales; family Haliangiaceae; genus UBA2376. Next base: position 6,054 of record JAYVSF010000016.1, on the reverse strand, counting down.
CCGGCGCGGTGCTGCAGACCCCGGCGTTCATGGCGATGACGCTCATGTACCTCGACGCCCATCTCCAGGTGCTGGGCGGGGCGGACGAGCGCCTGGCCGCGTACCTGCCGGGCAAGGCCGCGGCGGTGCGGACCTGGCTCGACGGCGGCTGCTGGCGCGACCTGGTGAGCATGACGACCGGCGCGGCGGCGATCGGCATCCACACCGGCCGCGACGCGTTCGTCACCGGGTTCGTCGACGAGATCGGCGACTGCGGCCTGACCGGCGCCTGCACGTCGCTGCTGGCGACGACCTGGCGGGCGCGGTTCGCCGCCGACCGGCCGCCGCCCGATCCGACGATCCCGGTCGTGCTGTGGCAGGGCCGCGAGGACGACTTCCTGACCCCGGGCTATCAGCAGTGCGGGATCGATCGCCTGACCGCGGGCGGCGCCAGCCTCACCGCATGCGTCGGCCCCGGCGATCACTCGTCGGTGATGTCGAGCAGCGCCGACTGGGTGCGCGGCTACCTGGCCCAGAAGCTCCTCGGCGCCGCCGCCCCCGCGGCGTGCACCCCGTTCGCCAGCATCACGCCGGCGCCGGGCTGCGGCGTGCCGATTCCCAACGGGACCGCGCCCGGCGATCCCTGATGGATCAGACGACGGACGGGCGGCCGCGACCGGCGAACACCGGGGCGGCCAGGCGATCGGCGACGAACGCGCGGCCGGCCCGGCAGGCGTCCTCGAGGCTGCGGCCGAGCGCGAGGTAGCACGCGATCGCGGTCGACAGCGCGCAGCCGGTGCCGTGGACCGGCCCGGCGGTGACGATGCGCCGGCCCGGCAGGAGCGCGTGCCCGTCGGCGGTGACCAGGACGTCGAGGACCTCGGCGCTGTCGCCCCAGTGGCCGCCCTTGACCAGCGTCGCGGCCTGGCCGAGTCGCCGGAGGTCGGCGCCGACCGCGATCGCGTCGGCGACGCTGGTGACCGCGCGGCCGGTGAGCACCTCGGCCTCGTCCGCGTTGGGCGTGCACAACGTGACCAGCCCGGCCAGCAGCTCGAGCGCGCGCGCCGGCTCACCCTCGTACAGGAGCACCCGGCCCCGGGTCGGGCGCAGCACCGGATCCCAGACCACCGGCGCCGCCGACAGGCCGAGCGCGCGCGCGACCTCGACCGCGATCTCCTCGCTGCCGAGCATGCCGAGCTTGATCGCCCCGACCTCGATGTCGGTGAGCAGCATCGCGAGCTGATCGCCGATGATGGTCGCCTGCACCGGGTTGGTGGCGCGGACAAGGGCCGACGACTGCTCGGTCAACGCGGTGACGACCGCGACCGGCCGGCAGCCGAGCTGCTCGCAGATCCGGATGTCGGCGATGACGCCGGCGCCGCCCGAGGGATCGAGACCGGCGATGACGAGGACGCTGGGGCGGGTCATGACGTGGTGCGCGCCATCAGCCATCGAACGCGGCGAGGCCGGTGATGTCCTGGCCGACAACCAGCGTGTGGATGTCGTGGGTGCCCTCGTAGGTGTAGACGCTCTCGAGGTTGAGCATGTGGCGGCCGCACTGGTACTCGTCGGTGATGCCGCTGGCGCCGAGGATGTCGCGGGCGTCGCGCGCGATCTCGCGGGCCCAGTACACGCAATTGCGCTTGGCCAAGGACACCTGCTGCGGGGTCAGCTTGCCGCTCTCCTTCAACCGGCCGAGCCGGAAGCACAGGAGCTGGCCCTTGGTGATCTCGGTGACCATGTCGACCAGCTTCTGCTGCACGAGCTGGTAGCCGGCGATCGGCCGCGAGAACTGGACCCGGTCGCCGGCGTAGCGCAGGGCCTCGTCGTAGCAGCCCATCGCCGCGCCGATCGCGCCGTAGCAGATGCCGAACCGGGCCTGGGTCAGGCACGACAGCGGGCCCTTGAGCCCGCGCACGCCAGGCAGGAGCGCGTCCTCGCCGACCTCGACGTCCTCGAGGATGAGCTCGCTGGTGACCGACGCCCGCAACGACCACTTGCCGTGGATGTCACGGGCGGTGAAGCCCTTGGTCGCGGTCGGCACCAGGAAGCCGTGAATGACGCCGTCGAGCTTGGCCCACACCAGCGCGACGTCGGCGACCGAACCGTTGGTGATCCAGCGCTTGGTGCCGCTCAGCACGAAGCCGCTGGCGGTGCGGCGCGCGGTGGTGAGCATGCCGCTCGGGTTCGAGCCGAAGTCGGGCTCGGTCAGGCCGAAGCAGCCGATCAGCTCACCCTTGGCCATGCCCGGCAGCCAGCGCTGCTTCTGCTCTTCGGAGCCGAACGCCCAGATCGGGTACATGACCAGGCTCGACTGCACCGAGCAGAACGAGCGGACGCCGGAGTCGCCGCGCTCGAGCTCCTGGCAGATGAGGCCGTAGGCCGTCGGCGTGGTGCCGGGGCAGCCGTAGCCGGTGAGCGAGGCCCCGAGCAGGCCCATCTGGCCGAACACCGGGATCAGCTCGCGCGGGAAGGTGCCGGCGGTGAAGTGCTTGCCGATGATCGGGACGATCTCGGCGCTGACGAAGCTGCGCACGGTGTCCCGGATCGCCAGCTCCTCCTCGGAATAGAGCTCGTCGAGTTGGTAGTAGTCGAGGCCGCGATAGCTGCCGGATGCCATGGTCGCTCCTGGCCGTGATCGCTCACGGCGCCAAAAGAGGATCCGAGATCCCAGGCGGTATACGTTGCGCTGGATGTTCCGGGCAACCGTGGTCGCCCTCGCGCTGGTCCTGGTGAACGGCCGCGCCTCGGCCGAACCGGACGCGCGCGCTGACCCGGGGACGCCCGCCGCCCGGCTGGGCGCCGCCTACGCCGCGTACGAGGCCGGCGATCTCGACGCTGCCCGCCGCGCGGTCGACGGCCTCAGCCCGGGGCAGCTCGCCAACCCCGACTATCTCCACTGGATACGGGGCCAGGTCGCGCTGCTCGATGGCGACCCGGCCGCCGCGCAGGTCGAGTTCCAGAAGCTGGCCGACGACAAGACGTCGCGGTTCGCCGCCGAGGCGCCGTGGCGGCTCGCCGACTGCTTGTGGCAGCTCGGGCGCCGGCGCGAGGCCGCCGCCGCCTACGACAAGCTGCGGGCCAAACCGGGTGCGGGCGACCACGCCGATCTCGGCGTGGTCGCCTACCGGCTCGCGATCGCGCCCGGCAGCAAGGAGGGGCCGGCCTTGCGTGCGTTCCTGCGCGAGCACCCGGCCCACCCGCTGGCGACCGAGGCGGAAGCGCGCCTGATCGCCGCCGGCGGCGCGCGCGCGGTGGCGATGACCGGCGAGGATCGCCTGACCCGGGCCCAGCGGTTCGGCGACGATCAGCAGTGGGCGCACGCGGTCGCCGAGCTGATGCTGATCGGCGACGACGCGCCCGCCGGGCTCGCGACCCGGCGCGACTACTGGCTCGGCACCAGCCTGTACAAGATGCGGCGCCGCTACGCCGACGCCGGCGCGCTGCTGCTGGCGGTCGCGCCGACGATGGGGGCCGAGGCCCTGTTCCACGGCGCGCGGGCGCTGTCGCGGGCCGATCACGACGACGACGCGATCCGCTGGTACCGCGAGGTGGTCGCCCGCTACCCGCGCACCGCGTGGGCCGAGGAGGCGCAGTACCTGACCGGCTGGCTCGAGTTCAACCGCGGCCAGTTCAGGGCGGCGATCGCCCCGCTCGAGGAGTCGCTGCGGCGCTACCCGCGCTCGAAGTGGGCCGACGACGCCGAGTGGTTCCTGGCGATGGCACAGTTCTTCCTCGACGAGCCGGCGGCCGCACTGCCCCACCTCGAGGCGCTGAGCAAGCACGGCGGCTCGCTGGCCGGCGGCAAGGCGATGTACTGGCGCGGGCGCACGCTCGAGCGGCTGGCGCGCGAGCCCGAGGCGCTCGCGGCGTACCGGACGATCATCGGGCGCTGGCCGTTCTCGTGGTACGCGCTGCTGGCCGACGCCCGCCTGCGCGAGCACGGCGTCGAGCTCGGCCCGTTCGGCGCCACCCCGCCGGCGCCGCGCGGTCCGGTGGTCGCGACGACGATCGATCCTGCGGTCGCCGCCGATCCGGCGATCGTCCGGTTCGACGAGCTCGAGGCCGCCGGCCTGGCCGATGACGCCGGGCTCGAGCTGCGCCGGGTCGAGGCCGCGTTCGTCGCCCGCCACGATCGCGCGCGGGCCCTGGCGGTGCTGTTCGATCGCTACGGCCGCGGCAACGATTGGCACCGGCCGTGGCAGCTCGCCGAGTCGTATGACAAGGGCGCGCTCGACACCCCCGCCGAGGGCCCGGCCCGCTGGTGGTGGACCCACGCCTACCCCGAGGCCTACCGCGAGCTGGTCGAGCGCGACCAGGGGCTCGGCGGCAACCCGCCGTACTACCTGTACTCGATCATGCGCAAGGAGAGCGGCTACGACCCGAACGTGCGGTCGTACGCCGACGCCCAGGGCCTCTTGCAGATGATCCCAGCGACGACGCTCCGGGTCGCCGCGCGCCTCGGCCTCCGCTACGGGGCCGGCGATCTATACGACCCCGCGCTCAACGTCCGCACCGGGTCCTGGTACATCGGCAGCCTCCTCGCCAAGTTCAAGGGCCAGATCCCGCTGGGCGCCGGCTCGTTCAACAGCGGCCCGCGGCCGGTCATGCGCTGGATCGATCAGTACGGCGATCACCCGATCGACGAGCTGGTCGAGCTGGTCGCCTACGAGCAGACCCGCGAGTACATGAAGAAGGTCACCGAGAACTACGCCCGCTACGTCTACCTCTACACCGGCACCGTCTACCACCAGCCGCTGGTCGTCGATCGCGCCTACCTCGTCGACGACCTGACCTACTGACGGTACGCCTGCTACGCTGCGCCCATGGCCAAGCTGTCGGGCACGATCAAGAAGAGCGACCTCGAGGGCGGCCACTGGCTGCTGGTGACCACCGACGGCGCGCAGTACCAGCTCGACGGCGCCAAGGGGATCAAGGACGGCGAGCACGTCGTCGTCGAGGGCAAGGTCGAGCGAGCGGGGTTCGGCATCGGCATGACCGGCCCGATCTTGAAGGTCAAGAAGGTGGTCCCGGCCGCGAAGAAGTGACTGTCTCGGGCGGGCCGCGCGAGGGCGCCGCGCGCCGTGACCGTGACCGCGGCGCGACTACTCGAGCGTGATCTCGGTGTCGCCGACCAGGCCGGCGTCGGTCGGGCACTCGACGGTGACGGTGGTGCCCTCGACGGTCGCGACCGTGCAGTTGGCGGTCTGGGTCGGGGTCGCCTTCACCGCGATCCGCACCGACTGGGCGACCGAGTAGGACTTGCCGGCGTTGATCGTGAACTGCGCGACCAGCTTGGTCGGCGCGGTGATCGCGGCGACCACGTCCTCGATCTTGGCGACCTTGGCGCCCTTGGCGACCTTGATCGCGACGCTGCCACCGAGCTGGGCCCGGACGGCGAAGGTGTCGAGCTGCGTGGTCAGCGACGTGACCTCGGCCTCGAGCGAGGTCCTGGCCGCGAGCTGCTTGTCGAGCTTGTCCTGCCACACCTTCACCGCGTCGGCCTTGCCGGCCGCCGCCGCCGCGTCGCGCTTGGCGGTGAGGTCGGCGATGACCTTGGGCAGGTCGACGTCGAGCCGCTGCTTCTTGGCGGCCTGGCCCTTGGTCAGGGCCGGGCTGGCCGCGAACCGGACCAGGACGTCGCCCGCGACCACCGTCGAGCCGTCGGCGACGACCTCGGCGATCGTGCCTTGCCGGCCCGCGGCGACCGCGACCGGCTCCGCCGCCGTGGCCTTGAGCATCGACGACGGCGGCGGCGGCGGCGGCGGCGCGGGCGGCGGCGGCGGCGGGGTCCGCCGCGACGACGAGGTGGCGGTCGTCGGCGTAGCCTTCTCCCACGGCAGCGGCTTCTTGAGCAGCTGGGTCCAGACCAGGTAGGTCCCGGCCACCAGGATCGTGAGGATGAGCAGCACGATCAGCGCGCGGCTGGTGCGCGGCTCGACCGGCGCCTCGACCGCAGCCTTGGCCGCCTTGTCGGCCGGCTTCTTGTCCGCCGCCTTGTCGGCCGGCTTCTTGTCCGCCGCCTTGTCGGCAACCTTATCGGCGGGCTTGTCGGCCGCCTTCTCGATGACGGGC
>JAYVSF010000015.1:0-4253 GCA_043775605.1 Myxococcales bacterium | reverse complement strand
CTGGCGATGCCCGACTTCGAGGAGCGCCGCCGCCGGCTACGGACCCTCGGCCCGTCCCTGGAGTGGTAGTCGCGGTTACGCCGGGTTCCCCCGCCCCGGTCCGCGCCTGACGAGCTGGGCGGCGAGGCCGAGCACGTACAGGTACGTCTGGTTGGTCTCGGGGTCGGGCCGCAGCAGGGCGCCGGCGTGCGATGCTGTGCGGCGATGTTCGAGGCCGCGTCCATCGGCAAGCGCTTGGTAGCAGCGCTCGTCGCGCTCGCGCTCACGCTCACGCTCCTGCCCGCGGTCGCGCGCGCCCAGCCAGCGCCGACGAAGCCGACCGATCCGCGCGCGGCGTTCGGCCTCCACGGAGCCCCAGCCGCGACGAAGCCGACCGCCACAGATCCGCGCGACAGCTTCGGCCTCGGCCACCACGACACCGACGCCGCGACCTGCGCGACCGCGCGCGCGCTGCCGTGCCCGTTCCCGACCGACGCCGCGCCGGCCGCGGTCATCACCCGACTCACGCGCGCGCGGCTCGACCGCGTCCCGCTCGCCGACGCCGACCTCGACACCGCCGCCGGCCTCGCCACCGGCTGCGGCCGCGACGACAGCGGCGTCTTCTACGGCGGCGCCACCGGCCTCGAGAATCGCTGGACCCTCGACGGTGCGCCCGTCGACAGCCCGCGCACCGGCGCGCTCGACAGCCGGGTCCCGCTCGCCTTCGTCGATCACCTCACCATCGCCACCGCCGGCCTGTCCGCGCGCGACCGCGCGAGCACCGGCGCCGTCATCGACGCCGCGCTGATCCGCGGCGGCACCACGCACCGGGCCCGTGCGTCGCTGTGGCTCGGCGCCACCGCGCCCGCGCGCATTCCCGCCATCGCCCCCGGCGAGCTGCGCCTGTTCGAGGCCCGGTTCGCCGCGCCGCGCGCGCTCAGCGCCGCCGCCACCATCGACGGGCCGCTGCCGTCCGTGGCCGGCGCTCGCACCTGGTACGCCGCCGGCCTCGCGCCGATCCTCGCCGATCAGCCCCTGCTGCGCCGATCGTACCGCCTCACCGACGCCGACGCCGACGGCGCCCTCGACCGCGCGCCCGACGGCACCTACGTCCGCACCGCGCTCACCGACGACGTGAGCCACCCGTCGCGCACCTGGTCCGCGCCGCTCCTGCTGCGGGTCGGCGCCGATCGCGGCGCCCAGCACCTCGACCTCACCGCCCTCGCCACCCTCGCCGGCGACACCCGCTGGCTCGCGCTCGCCGAGGACTCGGCCGGCGGCGTCGACCGCCGTACCCTCCGCCTCGACGGCATCGCCACCTGGCACGGCGGCTTCGGCTCGCTCGCCGCCACGGTGCAGGCCGCGTGGCACCACAGCTCGACCCGCGAGCAGCCCCACGCCGCCGGCGGCGATGCGCCCGCCCACGGCTACGCCTACGTCCCCGCGCCGGTCGTCGGCCTATCCCCGACCGACGCCGCGGTCCGCGCCGGGTGCCAGGACGGCGGCGCCGACGACGTCGCCCCGGCCATCGCCAACTGCCCGCTGCCGACCGGTTACTACTGGACCGGTGGCGCCGGTCGCCTGCTCGACGTCGCCAGCGATCGTCCGAGCCTCACCGCCGAGTTCGAGCGCCCGCTCGGCGCGCACCGCGTGATCGCCGGCGTCACCGGCGACGACGGCCAGCTCGTGCGCCGCGAGCGCTACAGCGGCGGCAGCTTCCGCCAGCAGCTCGGCGACGGGCTCTACCTCGACTACCAGCAGGTCGAGCTCGGCCGCGGCCCCGACTACACGGACGACTGTGGCGACGCCGGCCCGTGCCGGATCCTCGACGAGAGCGAGCGCGTCTACCGCACCCGCAACGCCGCGGCGTGGCTGCTCGATCGCTGGCGACCGGCGCCCGCGGTCGAGGTCGAGGTCGGCGCCCGCGGCGAGCACAGCCAGCTCGGCACCGCGCTGATCGTCCGCGACATCCTGCCCCGCGCCGGCGTGGCCTGGGACTTCCTCGGCGGCGGCCGGTCGCGCGCCTTCCTCGGCTGGGGTCGCTACGGCGCGCCGCTCACCACCGGCACCGGCGAGCACCTGTTCGCCGGCCCGACCGTGCTACAGACCGCCCACTTCGGCGACCAGCAGAGCACGGCCGTGACCTCGTCGCCGGCCGGGACCCAGATCGCGCCCGGCACCCGCGGCGTGCGCGTCGACGAGGCGATCGCAGGTGTCGAGGTCGGCCTCGCCGACGTCGCCCGCTTCGGCATCACCGCTCGTCACCGTCGTCTCGGCCGCGCGCTCGAGGACGGACCGACCGGGCTCGCCAACCCCGGCAGCGATCCGGCCAGCGGCATCCCCGCCGCCACCCGCGACGCCACCGAGGTCATTGTCGAGCTCGAGACCTCGCCGACCGCGGCGACCACGCTGCGGACCGGCTACGCCTGGTCGCGCCTGGTCGGCAACTGGCCCGGGCCGTGGGATCCGGTCGACGGCAGCGCGCTGTACTTCTCCAGCCTGTTCGACGGCGGCGACGCGATCAACGCGACCGGCCCCCTGCCCGGCGATCGGCCGCACCGCTTCTTCGCCGAGCTGGCCGCCCGCCACCGGCTGGCCGGCTTCGCCGTCGACGGCGCGATCCGCGCCACCGCGAGCTCGGGCCAGCCGCGCAGCCTGCGCACCGCCGTCGGCGTCCAGGACTTCCTGCTCGCGCGCGGCGCCGGCGGTCGGCTGCCGTCGGTGAGCCAGGCCAACCTCCACCTCGGCGCGCGCCGCGGTCGGCTGACGATCACGCTCGACGTCTTCAACCTGTTCGACCGCCGCGGCGTCATCGCGATCGACGAGGTCTACGCCGCCGATGGCGCCACCCCGATCGTCGGCGGCGATCGCGCCGACCTGCCGTTCGCCAAGCAGGACGACGACAGCGGCCAGCCGCTACCGGTCAACCCTCGCTACGGCCACCCGACCCGCTACCAGGCCCCTGCCCTCGCGCTGCTCGGCGTCACCGTCGAGCTGTGATCGTCGAGCTGTGATCGCCGGCGCGATCAGCGGCGATGGCCGCCGCCGCCTGATCGACCACCACCACCGCCACCGCGGCCATAGCCACCGCCGCCGCCACCGCGGCCGCGCCCGCCACCGCCCATCGGCGGCGGAGGACGCCGCGGCTCGTGCGACTCGTACGGGTGACCCTCGATCACCGGGATCTGCCGGCGGATCAGCCGCTCGATCGCGGTCAAGAGATCGCGCTCGTCGGCGGCGCAGAACGACAGCGCGAAGCCCGACGCCCCGGCCCGCGCGGTGCGGCCAATCCGGTGGACGTAGGTCTCGGGCACCTCGGGCAGATCGAAGTTGACGATGTGCGTGATCTCGTCGATGTCGATGCCGCGGGCCGCGATGTCGGTCGCGACCAGCACCCGGATGTGGCCGCTCTTGAAGTGGGCCAGCGCTCGCTCGCGCGCGCCCTGCGACTTGTTGCCGTGGATCGCCTCGGCGCCGATGCCGTCCTTGATCAGGTGCTCGGCGATGCGGTTGGCGCCGTGCTTGGTCCGGCTGAACACCAGCACCCGCTTCATGGTCTGATCGCGCAGGAACTCGACCAGCAGCAGCCGCTTGTTGTCCTTCTCGACGAACGCGATCTCCTGCTCGATGCGATCGGCGGTCGCCGACACCGGCGCCACGGTCACCGTCGCCGGATCGTGCAGCAGCTGATCGGCCAGGGCCTGGGCCTCGGGCGGCATGGTCGCCGAGAAGAACAGGGTCTGGCGCTTGGCCGGCAGCAGCCGGATCACGCGCTTGACGTCGTGGATGAAGCCCATGTCGAGCATGCGGTCGGCCTCGTCGAGCACGAACACCTCGAGCTTCTCGAGATGGACGAAGCCCTGGCCGGCGAGATCGAGCAGGCGGCCCGGGGTCGCGATCAGGATGTCGACACCGGTGCGCAGGGCCTGGCGCTGCGGCTCCATGCCGACGCCGCCGAAGATGACGACCGAGCGCAGGTGGAGGTGGCGGCCGTAGGTGCGGAAGCTCTCCTCGATCTGCGATGCCAGCTCGCGGGTCGGGGTCAGGATCAGCACGCGGGTGGGCCGCGGGCCGCGCGCCGGCGCGGGCGGCGCGGCGTGCAGCCGCTGGAGGATCGGCAGCGCGAACGCCGCGGTCTTGCCGGTGCCGGTCTGGGCCAGGCCGAGCAGGTCGCGGCCGGTCAGCAGGTGGGGAATGGCGCGAGCCTGGATCGGCGTCGGCCGCTCGTAGCCCTGCTCGTGCACCGCGGCGACGAGCTGCGGGATGAGGCCGAG
>JAYVSF010000014.1:0-12512 GCA_043775605.1 Myxococcales bacterium | reverse complement strand
TCATCCAGCGACGGCACGACGCCCGACCGACGCGGGCCACCGAGCCCGTGGCCAGGGCCGCGTGATTACGATGGTTCCTAACCGGTCGGTGCTCTAGCGAGCGTGTCCCACGACCTGCGCGGCCCGCTGCAGGCGATCCTCCTGACCGCCGACGCGATCGCGGGCGGGGCCGACGTGGTCGAGGGCGTGGGCCGGATCCAGCGCTCGGCCGGACGCATGCTGCGGCTCATCGATGACCTGCTCGACGCCTCGAGCATCGAGGCCGGCCAGCTGGCGATGAAGCGCCAGGCCCACCATCCCGGCGGGCTGGTCCACGAGGCCTTGGCCAGCCACGAGGTCGCCGCCGCCGCCAAGGGGCTGACCATGAGCGCCGCGCTCGACCCGCACCTGCCCGAGGTCCACGGCGACGCCGGCCGGATCCTCCAGGTGCTCGCCAACCTGATCGGCAACGCGATCCACGTGGTCGGCCGCGCCGGCCGCGGCCACATCACCGTCAGCGCCACGGTCGAGGACCGCGCGATCGTGTTCGCGGTCGCCGACGACGGCCCCGGGATCGACCAGGCCAGCCAGGCCCACCTGTTCGACCGCTACTGGCGCAGCGAGGCGGCCGGCTACAAGGGCACCGGCCTGGGCCTGGCCATCGCCAGCGGCATCGTCGTCGCCCACGGCGGGCGGATCTGGGTCGAGAGCGAGCTCGGCGTCGGCGCGACCTTCTTCTTCACCATCCCCTGCGCCGACGACACCCCGCTGTTCGCGGCCCCGGTGGCCGACGAGGCCGCGACCTGAGGCTTGACCCCATGATCAATACCCCACCGGACGAGCCCGAGGGCCAGGACGGCGGCCGCGCCGAGTCCTTGCTCAAGGCCGGCGCCCTCCAGCGCGCGATCCTCAACAGCGCCAACTTCTCGAGCATCGCCACCGACGCCAAGGGCGTCATCCAGATCTTCAACGTCGGCGCCGAGCGCATGCTCGGCTACGCCGCCGCCGAGGTGGTCAACCGGATCACGCCCGCGGACATCTCCGATCCGCAGGAGGTCGTCGTCCGGGCCCGGGCCTTGAGCGTCGAGCTCGGCACGCCGATCACGCCCGGCTTCGAGGCCCTGGTGTTCAAGGCCTCGCGCGGCATCGAGGACATCTACGAGCTGACCTACCTCCGCAAGGACGGCAGCCGGCTGCCGGCGGTGGTCTCGGTCACCGCGCTGCGCGATCCCCTGGACGCGATCATCGGCTACCTGCTGATCGGCACCGACAACACCGCGCGCAAACAGGTCGAGGAGGAGCGCGGCCGGCTCGACCAGCGGCTGCGCGACCAGCACTACTACACGCGCTCGCTCATCGAGTCGAACATCGACGCGCTGATGACCACCGACCCGCGCGGCATCATCACCGACGTCAACAAGCAGACCGAGGCGCTGACCGGGTGTACCCGCGACGAGCTGATCGGCGCGCCGTTCATGAACTGCTTCACCGAGCCCCGGCGGGCCCAGGCCGGGATCAACCGGGTGCTCGGCGAGGGCAAGGTCATCGACTACGAGCTGACCGCGCTGGCCCGTGACGGCCGGAGCACGGTGGTCTCGTACAACGCGACCACGTTCCACGATCGCGATCGCCGGCTGCAGGGCGTGTTCGCCGCGGCCCGCGACGTGACCGAGCTCAAGCGCATCGAGTTGGCGCTGCAGCAGAAGAACGCCGAGCTCGAGGCCGCCAGCCGCGCCAAGTCGGAGTTCCTCGCCAACATGTCGCACGAGCTGCGGACCCCGCTCAACGCGATCATCGGCTTCTCCGAGCTGCTCAAGGACGGCCTGACCGGCCCGCTGACCGGCCAGCAGCGCGAGTTCGTCGGCAGCATCTTCAGCAGCGGCCAGCACCTGATCGCGCTGATCAACGACATCCTCGATCTGTCGAAGATCGAGGCCGGCAAGATGACCCTGGACCTCGAGGTCGCGGAGGTGTCGTCGCTGTTCGGCAACAGCCTGTCGATCGTCCGCGAGAAGGCCACCCGGCGCCGGCTCCGCCTCGGCCTCGAAGTCCCCGAGGCCCTCGGCGCGGTCCTGGTCGACGTCCGCAAGGTCAAGCAGATCGTCTACAACCTGCTGTCGAACGCGGTGAAGTTCACCGCCGTGGGTGGCCAGGTGACCTTGCGCGCCCGCCGGGTGCCGGCCGCCAGCGTCGGCCAGGTCGGCGCCACCTGGGCTGCCGTGCGGTCGCTGGCGGCGGACCACGATGGCTTCGCCGAGTTCCTCGAGCTCAGCGTCACCGACAGCGGCATCGGCATCGCGGCCGAGGGCCTGGCCCACCTGTTCACGCCGTTCAGCCAGATCGACGCCGGCCTGGCCCGCAAGTTCGAGGGCACCGGCCTGGGCCTGGTGATGGTCAAGCTCCTCACCGAGCTGCACGGCGGCACGGTGGCGGTGGCGAGCACGGTCGGCACGGGCTCGTGCTTCACGGTGTGGTTGCCGATCCGGACCGCCGAGGACGCGCCGCAGGTCGAGGCCCTGCCGCCGATCGCGCTGCCGGTCGCGCTGCCGGTCGCGGCCTGCAACCGCACGGCGCTGGTGGTCGAGGATGACCTCACCTCCGCCGAGCTGATCCGGGTCCAGCTCGAGGCCGAGGGCTTCCAGGTCCTGCACGCCCCGTCGGCCGAGGTCGCGCTGGGGCTGGCGGTGCAGCAACCGCTGGCGTTGGTCACCCTCGACATCATGCTGCCCGGCATGGACGGCTGGGAGCTGCTCCGTCGGTTCAAGGAGGTCCCGATCCTGGCCCGGGTCCCGATCGTCATCGTGTCGGCGCTGGCCGATCCCCGGCAGGGCTTCGCGCTCGGGGCGGCGGCGACGATGCAGAAGCCGATCTCGCGGCAGACGCTGTACGAGGCCCTGGTCGAGCTGGGGCTGGTGGCGCGCGCCGTTGACGAGCCGCTCAAGGTCCTGGTGGTCGACGACGATCCGGCCGCGGTCGAGCTCATCGCGACCCACCTGGCCGGCATGGCCGTGGCCATGACCGTGCTGCGCGCCCACGGCGGCCACGAGGCGATCGAGATGGCGCGCCTCGAGCTGCCGGACCTGATCGTGCTCGACCTGATGATGCCCGAGGTCGACGGCTTCGACGTCGTCGAGGCCCTCAGTCAGTACCCGGTCACCGCCGCGATCCAGATCGTGGTCGTCACCTCCACGCAGCTCGACGCCCGCGCCCGCGCGATGTTGCCGAGCCGGGTCGCGACCGTCCTCGACAAGACCGCCTTCGACCACGACCGCTTCCGCACCGAGGTCCGACGGGCGATGGCGCGACACCCGGGAGGCCAGTGATGGCGCGCGTGCTGATCATCGAGGACAACCCGACCAACATGACGCTGGCGGTGTTCCTGCTGCGCTCGGCCGGTCACACCGTGCTCAGCGCGACCGACGCCGAGTCCGGCATCACGATTGCCCAGGACGAGCGGCCCGACCTGATCCTGATGGACATCCAGCTGCCCGGCATGGACGGGCTCCAGGCGACCCGGCTGCTCAAGCGCGACCCGCTGACCCAGGCGATCCCGGTGATCGCGTTGACCGCGCTGGCGATGAAGGGCGACGAGGAGCGGATCCGGGCCGCCGGGTGCGACGGCTACATCGCCAAGCCGATGCGCTACCAGGTCTTCCTGGCCACGATCGCCGAGCAGCTCGCGGTCGCCGGCGCGGTGCCCTGAGAGTTTGTTCCGCACAGGCTCGCACAAACCTGACAGAAGGCTGCCACGAGGGCCGGCGATACCAGGCGGCATGCAGCTCCCTATCTCGGTCCGCGCCCCGTTCGACCTCGCCCAGGCCCTCGCCTTCCTGCGCCGGTTCCCGCCGTGTCGCCACGATGTCGTGCTGGCCGGCGATCGGGTGACCGCGGCGCTCGCGGTCGGTGGCCGGGCGGTCCGCTTCAGCGTGGTCGCCGCCGGCCGGGCGGTCGCGGTCGAGCTCGACGACGACCTGGCGCCGGCCACGATCGCGCTGGTGGTCGCGCGGGCCCGGCAGTGGCTGAGCGTCGATGACGAGCTGACCGGCTTCTACGCCGCCGCCGCCGGCGATCATCCAGCGTTCCGGGCGCTGGTCGCGACGCTGCATGGCCTGCACCACGTCCGCTTCCTCACCCTCGCCGAGATCGCGGTCCACGCGGTGCTCATGCAGCGCACGCCGATCACGCAGGCCGCGCGCGCCAAGCAACGCTTCACCGTCCGCTTCGGCCACCCGATCGTCGTCGACGGCGTGGCGCTGCACGCGTTCCCCGAGCTGACCGAGCTGGTCGCGCTCGACGTCGCCGACTATCGCGACGTCATCCGCCATCCGGGCAAGGCCGCGGTGCTGCCCGGCGTGGTCCGGGGCGTGGCCGCGCTCGGCGAGGCCTTCCTGCGCGGCGCGCCCTACGCCGAGGCCCGGGCCGCGCTCCTCGCGATCCCCGGCATCGGGTCGTTCTCGGCCGCGGCGATCCTGCTGCGTGGCCTCGGCCGCATGGACGACGTCCCGCTCGCCGGCAAGGGCTTCGTCGAGCCAGCCCGCGCGCTGTACGGCGCCGCCTTCGATCCCGCCGCGGTCCGCCGCCGATACGGCGCCGACCTCGGCTACTGGTCGTTCTACCTCAAGACCGGCGTGCCCCGGCTGGCCGGGTCGGCGGGCACCGGCCGGGCGTCGACGGTGATGACGTAGGAGTCGCAGCCGCCGGCGCCACGGTCGGGGCCGAGGCGAAGGCGCAGCTCACAGGCGCCGTCGTGAGCGTCGGTGCGCAGGATCGTGGCGCCGGTCGCGGCCAGCGCGGCCAGCACCGACGCGTCCGGAAGCCGGACACCATGGAAGAGCTTGGGCCCGGCGCTGACCAGGGCCAGGGTCGGCGCGACCGCCCGCAGGAAGGCGGTGCGGCTCGAGGTCTCCGAGCCGTGGTGGCCGACCTGCAGGATGTCGGCGCGCAGCTCGGGCCGGAAGGCCTCGACCAGGTGCTCCTCGACGTCGCCGAGCGGCGCCGCCGGATCCTCGCGCGGGCCCGACTCGGCGTCGCCGGTCAAGAGCAGGCGGGTGCGGCCGAGCCCGACCGCGAGCACGATCGAGTTCTGGTTGGGATCGGGGTGGGGCTTGGCCTCGGCGTGGAGGATCTCGAACCCGGCGTCGGCGCCGAGCCTGACCCGGTCGCCCTCGCCGAATGACACCCAGGTCACGGCCGGCGGGATCACGATCGTCGCGCCGTGGACGGTGAGCGCGCGATCGGCGGGCGGCAGCGCCGCGGTGTGGTAGGTCGCGGCTGCCGCGTGGGCGATGGCGAACAGCAGCTCACGGTAGAAGACGGTGTCGACGTGGCGGCCGCTGTCCCAGACGTTGCGGACGTCGTAGCAGTGCAGGACCAGCTCGAGCGCCGAGGCGTGGTCCTGATGAGGATGGCTGAGCACGACGTGATCGATCGTGCGCCGGGTCCCCGTCGGTCGGCCCGACGTCGTACACGCGCTGTC
Organism: Myxococcales bacterium; assembly: GCA_043775605.1. Classification (GTDB taxonomy): domain Bacteria; phylum Myxococcota_A; class Polyangia; order Haliangiales; family Haliangiaceae; genus UBA2376. The sequence continues at coordinate 7,057 of JAYVSF010000014.1, read as the reverse complement.
GCCCGACGGCCCGATCGCGGCCTCGAGGTAGGCGACCACCCGCAGCGGCGTCTCGTCGGGATCGCTGGTGCCGCCGTCGAACAGCATCGAGAAGTCGGGCCCCTGCACCAGGACCGACAGGCCGGTGCCGACGTCGATCAGGTGGATCCGCCAGCTGTCGGCCGCCGGCGCCACGTCGGTGACGTCGGCGGGCCGCAGGACGCGTTGCCAGGTGATGCGTGCGGGTGCCGTCGGCTCGGTCGGTCCGACGGGGCCGTGCGGCTGGGGCGGCGCGGTCGATCCCTGCGGGCCGGTCGAGTTCGGCGGACATCCGGCGAGGCCGGCGAGCACCGCCATCAGCACGATGCGCAGCAGGCGGGCGGGGCAGCGCGCGGTCATCGCCGCCCGACGGTACCGCCAAGGGCGAGCGCCTGGCCTGCAGCGGTTCGCATGATCGTCCGCTGGCGCCGGCGGTGCGCGAAACCACCCGCGACCCAGACGGATCACCGGCGAGCCCGAGTGGCACGGCCTTCGCGCGATCGTCGGTCATGACCATCGACCTCAAGAAGCCCCTGCGCGATCTGAAGCGGCTCGGCGACGAGATCCGGTTGAAGCCCGATGACGGCGGTGGTTGCAGCACCTCACCGCGGCCGGCCAGCGGCCTGATCGTGCTCGCCGCCGCCGCGCTGCTCGCGCCCCGTCGCCGCCGGTAGCGGGTCAGCCGGATTCGACAGGGGGCGTCCGGTCGTTCACTGCTCGCCGGGATCGCGGAACGTGGCGGCCCGCCGCTGCATCGTGGCGGCGACCGCCTCCATCTGCTCGGGCGTACCCAGGAGCGGCAACTGCAGCGCGGTCTCGTGGGCCAGCGCGGCGGCGGTGTCGAGGTCGGGGCTGTCGAGGCACAGGCGCTTGGCGGCGCGGATCGCCGACGGGGCCGCGGCCGCGATCTGCGCGGCCAGGGCGAGCGCCGCGGTCACCGGGTCGTCGACCATCCGGGTCACCAGGCCGAGCTGCACCGCCTCGGCGGCGTCGACCACCCGGCCGGTGTAGATGAGCTCGCGCGCGAGATCGTCGCGCACCAGCCGCAACAGCGTGCGGCTCGCGGTCATGTCGGGGATGAGCCCGTAGCGGATCTCCATGACCGAGCACCGCGCGTCGATGGCGCACAGCCGGAGATCGCAGGCCAGCGCGAGCTGCAGCCCGCCGCCGAACGCCGCGCCGCGGATCGCCGCGATCACCGGCACCGGCAGCTCCGACCAGATCCACGCCACCCGCTGGGCCAGGTTGGCCGGGCTGTCGCTGCCGCGGGCCAGCATCTTGCCGGCCGACGCTCCGCCACCGGCGAGGAACGAGGCCCAGTCGAGCCCGGCGCAGAACGACGGGCCCTCGCCCGAGAGCACGACCGCCCGCACCCGGCGGTCGGCGGCGAGCGCGGTGCCGGCGGCGATCAGCGCCTCGATCTGGGCCAGGTCGAGACCGTTGCGCTTGTCGGGGCGGTTCATCCGCACGTGCGCGACGTGGTCCTCGATCGCGATCAGCACCCGGTCGGTTTCGCTCATGCGAGCGTTCTACCAGCTAGCCCTACCGCACGCGTGGATCGTCACGGACAGGTGTACGTCGACGTGCAGTTGCCGTCGACGTCGCAATGGTCGGCGTAGTAGCAGCCGGCCGGTCCCTGCGGCCCGGGCATCGGCGACGGCTCGTAGTACTGCATGAACTTGCCGCTCGGCGTCCAGGTCATCAGCAAGCGGGCGCCGAGGCCCCAGGCCGAGCTGTCGACGATCGACGACGTGGTGTCACCGTCGGCGAGCTTGGTCGTCAGGCTCGCAGTCTGCACGCCGACGCTGGCCAGCACCGTCGAGCCCTTGCTGTGGCCGCCGAGCGAGCCGCCGACGAACCAGCCGCGGCCGGTCGCGTCGCTGGTGACCGCCATGTCACCGACCCCGACCGCGGCCTCGTCGATCCCGGTGTAGATCAGGGACACCCGTGGCTGGATCCTCCGCCACAGGACCACCGGCGCCGCGACGTCGAGTCGGAGATCGGCGCCCTTGCCGACGATCGAGGCCGGGCCGGCCGCGGGCCGCAGCGCCTCGCCGCCCATGCCCCCGGGCGACAGGCCCACGCCGATCGCGGTGCGCCAGGGTCGGATCGGCACGTCGAGGTAGAAGCCGAGCTTCACCAGGATCGACCACGCGCGAGTGTGATCGGTCGTCGGGGCGCCGGTCGGCGGCGTGACCGTGGTCGTCGCGCTCGGGTAGTACGCGGCGCCGGCCTCGGCGTAGCAGCCGGTCAGCGCCAGCAGCCACCCCGCGAGCCCCCGGCGCCAGTTCGAGAGGCCGCGCATCGCGCTAGCCTACACGTCTACGCCGGGACATTCCTTCACCGGTTCCCGCGGCGGACGCGCCCCGTCGCCGACGCCCGGCCCTGACCCGCACATCTCGGCCGGCCGGGTGTCTGGCGGGGCCGGGCGGCGCCCGCTACGATGGCGGCGCTCGCGCCCCTCGGCGGTCATCCCTCGTCGCCGCGCCGCGCGCAGGAGCCCATGTCCGAACAGCCGTACCCCGTGCTCGCCAGCCACGTCGATCGCAAGAGCGACGACTACCAGCGCAACCTGACCGCCGGCCACGCCGCGGTGGCCAAGCTCCAGCACGCGCTGCGCGAGGCCACGATCGGCGGCGGCGCCAAGTACACCAGCCGGCACCTGGCCGCCGGCAAGCTCCTGCCCCGGCAGCGGGTCGAGCTCTTGCTCGATCGCGACTCGCACTTCCTCGAGCTGTGCCCGCTGGCCGGCAAGGACGTGCCCGGCCACGTCGCCGGCGCCAGCGTGATCGGCGGGGTCGGCGTGGTCAGCGGCGTCGAGTGTCTGATCACCGCCAGCGAGGCGACGGTCAAGGGCGGCGCGATGAGCGAGGTCAGCGTGTGGAAGTCGGGCCGGCTCAGCGATCTCGCCGAGCAGAACCGGCTGCCCGCGATCTCGCTGATCGAGAGCGCCGGCGCCGACCTGCCCAACCAGTCGAAGATCTTCGTGCCCGGCGGCCGCGGCTTCCGCGATCTGACCCGGCGCAGCGAGCTGCGCATCCCGACCATCTGCCTGGTGTTCGGCAGCTCGACCGCCGGCGGCGCGTACCTGCCGGGCATGAGCGACTACGTGGTGATGGTCAAGGACCAAGCCCAAGTCTACCTGGCCGGCCCGCCGCTGGTGAAGATGGCGACCGGCGAGGACTCGACGCACGAGGAGCTGGGCGGCGCCGAGATGCACAGCCGGGTGTCGGGCGTGTCCGACTACCTGGCCGCCGACGAGCACGACGCGATCCGGCTGGGCCGCGAGATCGTCTCGCACCTCGAGTGGAAGAAGGGCGCGACGCCGCGGCCGCGGGTGGTCGAGCCGCCGCGCCACGATCCCGAGGAGCTGCTCGGCGTGGTGCCGCAGGATCCGCGGGTGCCGTACGACGCCCGCGAGGTCATCGCCCGGGTCGTCGACGGCTCGCGCTTCTCCGAGTTCAAGCCGCTGTACGGCGCCACGCTGGTGTGCGGCTGGGCCCACGTCCACGGCTTCCCGGTCGGCATCCTCGCCAACAACGGCATCTTGTTCCCCGACTCGGCCGCCAAGGGCGCGCAGTTCATCGCGCTGTGCAACCAGGCCGACGTGCCGCTGCTGTTCCTGCAGAACATCACCGGCTTCATGGTCGGCAAGCAGTACGAGCAGGACGGCATCATCAAGGAGGGTGCCAAGCTCATCAACGCGGTGTCCAACTCGACGGTGCCGGCGATCACGATCATGACCGGCGCCAGCTACGGCGCCGGCAACTACGCGATGATGGGCCGGGCTTACAAGCCGCGCTTCCTGTTCACGTGGCCCAGCCACCGCATCGCGGTGATGGGCGGCAAGCAGCTGGCCGGCGTGCTCGACATCATCCAGCGCGACGCCGCGGCCAAGCGCGGCGAGACCCTCGACGAGCAGAAGCTGGCGTTCGGCAAGGCCATGGTCGAGGCCCAGATCGACAAGGAGTCGGATCCGTACTTCGCCACCGCCCGGCTGTGGGACGACGGCATCATCGATCCGCGCGACACCCGCACCGTCGTCGCGATCGCCCTGTCCGCCAGTTATTCAGCCCCCTTCACCGGCACGACGTCATGGGGCGTCTTCCGTCACTGACGGAGACGACAAGTCATGATCACCAACCACACACACGGTCACGCCGTCACCCACGCCCCGGTCACCCGCCGGACGCTGCGGCGGGTGCTGGTCGCCAACCGCGGCGAGATCGCGGTCCGGGTGCTGCGCAGCTGTCGCGAGCTCGGCCTCGGCACGGTCGCGGTCTACTCCGACGCCGATCGCGGCGCGCCCCACGTCGGGCTCGCCGACGTCGCGGTCCGGCTCGGCCCGGCGCCGGCCCGGGACAGCTACCTGTCGATCCCGGCCTTGCTCGCCGCGGCCCGCGCGACCGGCGCCGACGCCATCCACCCCGGCTACGGCTTCCTGTCGGAGAACGCCGACTTCGCCCACGCGGTGGCCGAGGCCGGGCTGGTGTTCGTCGGCCCGTCGCCGCTGGTGATCCAGCTGCTGGGCTCGAAGCAGGAGGCCAAGCGGCGCGCGATCGCGGCCGGGGTGCCGGTGGTGCCGGGCTACAACGGCGACGATCAGCGGACCCCGACGCTCGAGCACGAGGCGCTGGCGATCGGCTTCCCGCTGCTGGTCAAGGCCTCGGCCGGCGGCGGCGGCAAGGGCATGCGCATCGTCCGGCGGGCGGACGAGCTGGCCGACGCGCTCGACGCCGCCCGGCGCGAGGCGGCCGGCGCGTTCGGCGACGACACGCTGCTGCTCGAGCGCTACGTCGAGCGACCGCGCCACGTCGAGATCCAGATCCTCGGCGATCACCACGGCAACCTGATCCACCTGTGGGAGCGCGAGTGCTCGATCCAGCGCCGCCACCAGAAGGTGATCGAGGAGGCGCCGTCGCCGGCCCTGACCCCCGAGCTGCGCCAGCAGATGGGCGCGGCCGGGGTCGCGGTCGGGCGCGCGGTCGGCTACACCAGCGCCGGCACCGTCGAGTTCATCCTCGGGCCCGACGGCGGCTTCTACTTCCTCGAGGTCAACACCCGGCTGCAGGTCGAGCACCCGGTGACCGAGCTGACCACCGGCCTCGACCTGGTGCGCGAGCAGCTCCGCATCGCCCGCGGTGAGCCCCTCGGCTACGGCGAGGCGCCGAGCCAGCGCGGCCACGCGATCGAGGTCCGGCTGTACGCCGAGGATCCCGCCAACGGCTACCTGCCGACGACCGGCACCCTGGCCGCGTTCGAGCTGCCGACCGCGCCCGGGCTGCGGGTCGACGCCGGCGTGGTCACGGGCACCGAGATCGGCATCCACTATGATCCGATGCTGGCGAAGATCATCGCCCACGGTGAGACCCGCGGCGACGCGGCGGCGCTCCTGGCCTGGGCGCTCGAGCGCGCGGTCATCGCCGGCGTGGTCACCAACCGCGACCTCCTGGCCCGGGTCCTGCGCCACCCTGCGTTCCTGGCCGGCGAGCTCGACACCCACTTCCTCGAGCGTCATCCCGAGCTGGCCAGCGGCGCGGTCCCCGCCGACGTCGTCGCGCGCGCGGCCCTGGCGGCGACCCTGTGGCAGCACGAGCGGGCCCGGCGGGCGCCGCGGCCGCTGCCGGCGGTCGAGCCCGGCTGGCGCAACGTCTGGTACGCCGATCAGCGGGTGGCCTGGCGGCTCGGCGACGGCGAGGCGGTGGTGGCCTATCGCCACCTCGGCCACGGTCGATTCGATGTCCGCACGCCGGACGGTTCGCAGCAGGTCGAGGTGGTGGCCGCCGATGACCGGCAGGTGGCGTGGCAGGCCGACGGGCTGGCCTGGCAGGCCCGGGTGGTCGAGGTCGCGGGTGGCGTCCACGTCGCCGGCGCCGGCTGGGCGGTCACGCTCCACCCGGTGCCGCGCTTCCCCGAGCCGGTGGCGGCGGCCGCGGTCGGCAGCCTGGTCGCGCCGATGCCGGGCAAGGTGGTCAAGGTGCTGGTCGCGGTCGGCGATCAGGTCGTCGCCGGCGCGCCGCTCTTGATCCTCGAGGCGATGAAGATGGAGCAGCCGGTCCGGGCCGGCGTCGCCGGCACGGTGACCCAGGTCGCGGTCGCGGTCGGTGAGCAGGTCGCCGCCGAGCAACTGCTGGCGGTGGTGACGCCGGTGGAGGCCTGAGAGTTTGTGAAACCAACGCGCTTCCTGATGATCGCGGTGGTGGCCGCGCTGGTCGCGACGGTCGCTGGCTGCGGGCCGCGGACCGCGCAGGTCGATCGGGTGGGCTCGTCGCCGCTGCCGCCGCCGGCGAGCCCGGTCGGCAATGCCGCGCCCGCCGCGCGCCCGCCGATGGTCCCGCCCCCCGGACCGCGCCTGTCCGGCGACGTCGCACCCGTCGGCTACCAGCTCACGCTCGAGGTCGATCCCGGCCAGCCCAGCTTTCGCGGCGAGGTCACGATCGACCTCGCGCTGGCGTCGGCGACCGCGCAGCTCTGGCTCGACGCCCGCGATCTCGAGATCGACCAGGCCACTCTCGAGGTCGAGGGCCAGGTCACGCCGCTGGCCGTGACCACCGTCGCCGACCGCGAGCTGATCGGCCTCGACCTCGGCCGGCCGGTGCAGGGCCCGGCCCGGCTCACGGTCGCCTACCGCGGCCTGGTCATCGCCGACGACGTGGCCGGCCTGTTCCGCCAGCGGGTCGCCGGGGCCTGGTACCTGTTCTCGCAGTTCGAGGCCATGCACGCCCGGCGCGCGGTGCCGTGCTTCGACGAGCCGCGCTGGAAGGTGCCGTGGCAGGTGACGCTGGTGGTGCCGCCGGGGCTGGTCGCCGCCTCGAACGCGCCCGAGGCCGAGCGGGTCACCCGGCCCGACGGTCGGGTTGCGTTCCGGTTCGCGCCGACCCCGCCGATGGTGAGCTACCTGCTGGCGATCGCGGTCGGCCCGTTCGACATCGTCGACGTCGGCCCGGTCGGGCGCGGCGCGGTCCCGGCCCGCCTGCTGGTCCCGGCCGGTCGCGCCGCCGACGCCGCGGTGGCCGCGGCCGAGACCCCGCGGGTGGTG
>JAYVSF010000013.1:0-1779 GCA_043775605.1 Myxococcales bacterium | reverse complement strand
CGCCACCAGCCGCCGCTGCTCCGCCGCAAGCAACGGTCCGCGCGCGCCGGTCGCGAGCAGCTCGCGCACCGTCTCGCCCTGCACGACCACCGCGGCCAGCGTCGCCGGACCGTCACCCACGAGCGACGCCCGCGCCCAGTCGACGACGCACGCGATCCGCGCCTGCAGGGCCTCGGTCGGGTAGCGCTCGTCGTGGCCCGCCGCCGGCGTGAAGATCGTCGCCAGCCGGTCGCGCATGCCGGCCTGCCGCGCCGGCTCGAGCGCGGCGATCCCGAGCTCGAGCGCCTCCAGCCACTCCGGCGAGTTCATCGCCGGCCACGAACCGAGCGCATCCCGCAGCCGGCCGGCGATCGCGCGCGGCACGATGCCCGGGCGCAGCGTCAGCAGCTCATGCAGCCCCACCGGATCCGCCGGCGTCCACCCGGCCTCGATCACCAGCGGCAACAGGGCCAGGACCGTCGACGCCTCGTCGTCACTACCCGTGCGCGGCAGCCCGTGCCGCGCCAGCGCGCGATCGAGCACCGCGTCCGCGCCGATGATCACCGTGCCAGCGAGCGTCGGCTGCGCCGCCAGCCACGCCGCGACGTCGTCGGCCGCCGCCACCGGCCCGTGCGCGCGCACGAGCTGCAGCGAGCCATCGCCGGTCGGCGTGAACCGTCCGGCGCGCACCGCCTCCAGGTCATTCCGCGCGGGCGTCGTCGCCAGCGGCCTGCCGATCGCCGTCGTCACCACCTCGGTCCCGCGCTGCGCCAGCGCGCGCACCACCGCCGCCACCGCCGCCGGGAGCTCGTCGAGCGCGACGTGCAGCTCGAGCCGGTCGAGCCCACCGCCCCGTCGCGCCACCGCCGCCGCCAGCGCCCACAGCCGGTCCGCCACGCCCGGCCCGACCGCGCTCGTCGCCGCCGCCAGCTCCGCGAGCCGCGCGCTCACCGGCTCGCCCTTCCACCCGCACATCACCAGCGCGTCGCGATCCCGCACCAGCCGCAGCCCCGTGCTCACCTCGTCCTGCTCGAACGACCCTCGCCAGTACCCCGTCCGCGCCCGCAGCCCGCCGAGGATGCCCGACGCCCGCAGCAGGTCGTCCTGGTACGCGCCCGTCAATCCCAGCCGCGCCTCCAGCAGCCCCATCAGCCCCATCACGCCCACGCACGCGTGCCCGGCGGTCGCCGCCACGCCCGCGCCCAGCGCCTCCGGCCACGCCCCGCCGTCGAAGGCCGGATCGAAGCGGACCCGCAACCCCGCGCCGCTCGCGATCGACGTCACCACGGTCGCGATTGTCCCCGTCGCACGCCCCGCTGTAAACGCGCCACGCCGCCGGTCGTCGCCCATCGCCTCGCACCCTGGCGCGGTCCATGACCTACGCAGAGCTGCGGGCGCCGCGGCGGTCGACCTGTGCCTGCTCCTACGTCGACGACGACAATCGCTTGTTCCCCCGAACATTGCCGGGTTGCGGCCGCCGTTGTCGAACAGGCCGAGGCCGCGCGCGGTACGATGGCGCGCGATGGCCCGCTACGTTGTCGTCGGCAACTCCGGCTCGGGCAAGACGACGCTGGCATCGCGGCTGGCCCGGACCGGTGGGTTGGCCCACCTCGACCTCGACACGCTCGCCTGGGAGGCGGAGCCCCCACCCAGGCGTCGGCTGCTCGCCGACAGCACGGGCGCGCTGGTCGGGTTCATGGAGGGCGTAGTCCCGATCCCTGTTGAAATTGAGGTGGCGGTCCAACCGACCCCGAGAGGATTCTCGGGGCGCATACCGGAAGGAACCGCCATGAAGAAGAG
>JAYVSF010000012.1:0-2968 GCA_043775605.1 Myxococcales bacterium | reverse complement strand
ATCCTGGGTCCCGGCCCGGACCAGGAGGTTGCCGAGCCCGGCCAGCCCGGCGAACGTCTTGGCCTGACCGCCCTGGGCGACGACCAGCCGCGAGGCCTCGGCCACCACCCGCGTGACCAGCACCGCGCGCGGCCCGGGCCCTATCGCCATGCCGTCGGCGATCCCGAGCGCGACGGTGTAAGCGCCGGCCAGCGCCGACGACAGCTCGACCCCGGCGACGTCGGCCGTGGTGTAGACCCGCAGCCCGGGCGGCAGGTTGAACAGGCGCCGACCCTCGTGGCCGACCTCGGCGAAGCTCGAGCCCAGCACCATCGACGCGAACTGGCCGTGGGCGAGATCGAGCGGCAGCGCCGGCCCGGCCAGCACCCCGACCCGCAGCGCCGGCGTCAGCTTCTCGATCAGCTCGGTCACCCGCGAGGGCTCGGCTCGATCGAGCGCGAGCCTCCCAGGTCGATCGACCGGCCCGTCAGCGGCCTGACGACCCGGTCTGTGCAGATCCTGTACAGGGGGATCGGCGAGGCCGCCGATGGCGTGGACCACGAGGTGGTTGCCGTCGAGCGCGCCGCCCAGCTCGGCCAGGCGCAGGCCGACGTCGGTCGAGGTCACCGCGATGACCAGGAAGCGCGCGGCCGCGGCCAGCGCCGCGACGTCGGTGACTACCTGCACCGTCGACGGGACCTGGACCTCGGACAGCCGCGGACAGCGCCGGGTGCTGCGGATGGCCTCGGCGACCTCGGGGGTGCGGGTGTAGAGCACGACCGGCCGGCCGGCCCGGGCCAGCGCGATCGCGAGGCCGGTGCCGAAGCCACCCGCGCCGACGATGCCGACGGTGTCGGCGCGAGCCGGGGCGGCGGTCACGAGGCCCCCTTGACCGGCGGCAGGTGCGCGGTCCGGTTCTGGTAGTAGTAGACCAGCTTGAGGTCGCCGGCCCGGAGGGCGTCGCCGCGCCGCTCGATCACCGGGTGGCGGTGGTAGCCGCCGAGGCCGCGGACCGCGTCATCGACCAGCGCGGCGTCACCGGCCTGGGCCACCAGCGCGTGCAGCCGACCGGCCGCTGGGGTGGCGGCGATCCGCTGGCGCAGGGCGCCGACGTCGCGGATGACGTCGGCGAGCGGCAGCTCGTGGCCCGGCGGCCGACGCAGCAGCTTGTAGACGTCGCGGGTGCCGGCGGCGGCGCACACCTGATCGTAGACGACCCGGGCCAGGAGGTGGGTGGCGTGGAAGACGGTCTCGCGCGGGTAGGCCGCGGCCAGGCGGCGGCCGAGCAGGCGGGTGTACTCGGCGTCGCGCTGCTCGTCGGCGACCACCTCGCCGGCGCGATCGAGCAGGTACGTGCGCGGCTCGACCCGGCGGCCAGTGCGATCGCGCGACTCGCCGTCGTCGTCGACGTCGTTGCCGAACGGATCGAGCGGCCGGCCGAAGCGAATCACGACCGCGCCCTCGTGGACCAGGAGCTTGCGCAGGAACTCGAAGATGCGGCCGACCCGCGAGAACTCGTCGTCGGTGATGATGTAGCGGCTCTGGCCGGTCTCGGCCAGGTAGTCCTCGATCAGGGTCTCGGCCTCGAGCACCAGCCGGTAGTTGATGGTCACCGGCACCACGTAGATCCGCTTCTGCGGGGCGCCGGCGCGGACGTTGCCGAGGTAGGCGTTGACGGTCGTGCCGAGCAGGCCGAGCTTCAGGTGGCGCTCGACGTCGTTGGACCGGCAGCGGGTGCCGCCGGGGAAGAACAGCGAGTGGTAGCCGCTTTCGAGGAGGACCGTCGAATACTCCTTCAGGATCTCCTTGTACAACCCGAACCGCAGCCGGCGGTCGACGCGATAGGCGCCGAGGTTGTGCATGAAGAAGCTGATGAACGGGTTCGAGAACAGATTCTTGCCGGCGCCGTAGGTCACCGGCGGCAGGCCGGCGCGCTCGAGCGCGAGGCCGATGACCACCGAGTCCATGTTCGAGCTGTGGGTCGGCGTCACCACCAGGGTGCCGCGCTCGGCGATGCCCCGCAGGACGTCGATCGGGCCCTCGACCTGGATCCGGCTGTCGAGCTCGCGCAGGAGGCCGGACACGCCGCCCTTGAGCGTGGTCCACGGCGACATCAGGAAGCCGACGCCGGGCGTCAGGACCTTGGTCGCGAACCGGTAGACCCGGGGATCGAAGTTGCCGACGACGTCCTTGCCGTAGTGATCGACCAGGCTGGCCAGCTCGCGCTTCTTGCCGTCGTCGGACATCGCGCCCAGCCGGCCGGCGAGATCGCGCCAGCGGCCGGTGGCGTCGTGCTGGCGCGCGGCCTCGAGCCGCTTGATCTCCGACACGCAGACGTCGTTGAGGACGTACTCGAGCGAGTCGTCGCCGCCGGCCGCGGCCCGCGCGATCAGCCGCCCGACCACGCGACGCGAGACCTCGGCGAGCACGCGTTCGCGATCGCCATTGAACTGCTCGAGGCGGTTTCGAGCTTCGGCCAGCGGCCGATCGCTGGCCATGTCGGCGGGTGTACCACGGGTGGCAGATCGCGAGAAAATCGCCCGATCGACGATCTCTCGCCTCGTGGGCTTCCACCGCGCCAGGTTGATGCTAGTTTAGCCCTGCGACGCGTCGCTCGCCCTGGGTGCGAGGGACCTCCGGGGGTTGCATGACCTCCACGGAGCGATCGCCCGGCAAGCTCGTCTAGGTAGTTGGCCGGGGGTCGGCGCGGGCGGCCCCTGCTGCCCAGGCGCGCACCGCGCCCACCCAGCCGAGGCAATCCGAGATGGCAACCAGCAAGCGGACCCCCACCGCCGGCCGCGCGACCCGCGGCAGCGGGACCTCGTCACGATCGACGGCAGCGCCCAGCCGCACCACGGCCGCGACCGCGGCTCGATCGACGAGCAACAAGGCCGCAAAGGCCCCCAAGGCCCCCGCGGCCAAGGCCCCCGCGGCCAGGGCTGCTGCAGCCAGCGCGGCGAAGGCGCCGGCCGCCGCCCGCCGCCGCGCG
>JAYVSF010000011.1:0-11745 GCA_043775605.1 Myxococcales bacterium | reverse complement strand
CGGTCACCGCGGGGTCCCGGACGAGGACGCCCTGGCCGCGGCCATCGCGGCACCCATGGCTTCGACAAATCGCGCGAACAGGTAGTGGGCGTCGTGCGGGCCGGGGCTGGCCTCGGGGTGGTACTGCACGCTCATCACCGGACGGCCGACCTGCTCGAGGCCCTCGACCGTGCCGTCGTACAGGTTGACGTGGGTGACCTTCAGCCCGGACGGCAGGCGCTGATCGTCGACGGCGAAGCCGTGGTTCTGCGCCGTGATCTCGACCTTGCCCGTCGCCAGCTCCGACACCGGGTGGTTGCCGCCGTGGTGGCCGAACGGCAGCTTGTACGTGCGCGCGCCCAGCGCCAGCGCCAGGATCTGGTGGCCGAGGCAGATGCCGAACACCGGCAGGTCGCCCGCGACCAGCTCGCGGACCGCCGCGATCGCGTAGGTCACCGCGGCCGGATCGCCGGGGCCGTTCGACAGGAACAGGCCGTCGGGCGCGAGCGCCAGGGCCTCGGCCGCGGTCGTGGTCGCCGGCACCACCGTGACCCGGCAGCCAGCGTCGACCAGCTGGCGCAGGATCGCGCGCTTGATGCCGAAGTCGTAGGCGACGACGTGGTGGGCCGCGGTCACCGGCGCCACCGGCCGGGCTCGCTCCCAGCTCGCGCGCCAGCTCGGCTCGGTCCACACGTAGCGGACCGCGGTCGTGACGTCGGGCACCAGGTCGAGGCCGTCCATCACCGGCGCCTGCCGGATCTCGGCCAGGAGCGCCGCGCAGTCGCCGGGGTCGGGTGCGATCGCGCCGCGCATCGCGCCATGATCGCGCAGCACCCGGGTCAGCGCGCGGGTGTCGAGCTCGTCGATGCCCGCCAGGCCATGGCGGACCAGCCAGGCGTCGAGCTCGCCCTCGGCCCGCCAGCTCGAGGCCGGGCTGTGCTCGCGCACCGCGAAGCCGGCGCAGGCCGGCGCCGCCGCCTCGTCGTCGGCGAGGTTGATGCCGACGTTGCCCTGCTGGACCGCGGTCATCACCACGATCTGGCCGCGGTACGACGGGTCCGACAGGATCTCCTGGTAGCCGGTGATGGAGGTGTTGAACACGACCTCGCCGTGGCGGACCACCGGCGCGCCGAAGCCGCGGCCGCGGAAGACTCGCCCGTTCTCGAGCACCAGCACCGCCGGGAACGTCATGCTGCCCTGCCATCGCGATCGAGGGTGATTCGCCCGCCACATACGGTCAGGACCGCGCGGCCGATCAACCGGGCGCCCATCAGCGGCGTGTTCTTGCTGCGACCGACCAGCTCGCCGGCGCTGACCGTCCACGCCCGGCCCGGATCGATCACGCACAGATCGGCGGCAGCGCCGACGACCAGCCGGCCGGCGTCGAGCGCGAAGCAGGCCGCGGCGCCACGGGTCAACGCGTCGAGCGCGCGGTCGAGCGGCAGCGCGCCGTCGCGAACCAGCGCCAGCACCAGCGGCAGCACGGTCTCGAGCCCGATCGCGCCCGGGGCCGCGGCCTCGAGTTCGACCTCCTTGTCGGTCAGGGCCTGGGGCGCGTGGTCGCTGACGATCGCGTCGATGGTGCCGTCGGCGACGCCCGCGATGAGCGCCTGGCGATCGGCCTCGGACCGCAGCGGCGGCGACAGCCGGGTCGCAGGATCGTAGGTCGCGCAGGCGGCGGTGGTGAGCGTGAGGTGGAGGGCCGAGACCTCGGCGGTGACCGGCAGGCCGCGGCGCTTGGCGTCGCGAACCAGGGCCACGGTGCGCGCGGCCGAGGCGTGGGCGACGTGGTAGCGGGCGCCGGTCCAGGCCACCAGCTCGAGATCGCGGGCGACGATCGCGGTCTCGCTCAGCGCGGGCTGCGGGCGCAGGCCGAGCCGGGTCGCGATCGGCCCCTCGTCGATGGCGCCGCCCTCGACCAGGTCGGGATCCTCGGCGTGCTGGACCAGCGGCAGGCCGAAGGTGTCGGCGTACTCGAGGGCGCGGCGCAGGAACGCGGCGTCGTGCACGCAGCGGGTCGCGTCGGTGATCGCGACGATGCCGCCGGCCTTCATGTCGGCGACGTCGGCGAGACGCTCGCCGGCGAGGCCGTGGCTGATCGCGCCCAGCGGCCGGATCCGGGCCAGGCCGATCTCGGCGCCGCGGCGGACGATCAGCTCGGTGACCGCGCGGTGATCGTTGACCGGGCTGGTGTCGGGCAGCGCGCACACGGTGGTGAACCCGCCGGCTGCGGCCGCGCGCGACCCCGAGGCCAGGTCCTCCTTGTGCTCGGCGCCCGGCTCGCGCAGGTGGGCGCGGAGGTCGACCAGGCCGGGGACGATCCACAAGTCGTCGACGTGGATCTCCCGGTCGCCGCGCAGGCCGTGGCCGAGCTCGACGATGCGCCCGTCGACGACCCGGACATCGGTGACGTCGGTGACAGCGGCGCCCCCGGCGAGAGCACCGCCGAGAACGCGACCGCCGCGGAGGACGAAGTCCATGCCGGTCCGGGGTTTAGCAGGTGCAGGCGCGCGGGTTCAAGCCGCGAGGGATCGCGTCGGCAGGCCACGGCGCCGGTCCGCGGGCTGGTACGCTCGCGCTGTGGAGCCGCCGCAGCCGCCCAGCGCCGCTCCCACCGCCGCGATCGTCGTCATCGGCGACGAGATCCTGTCCGGCAAGTTCGTCGAGGAGAACGCCGCGTTCCTGATCGGCGAGCTGCGCGCGCTCGGCGTGGCGCTGCGCCGGATCACGGTCATCCCCGACGACCTGGACGACATCGCCGAGACCGTGCCGGCCCTGGCAGCCCGCTTCGACCACGTCTTCACCTCGGGCGGGGTCGGACCCACCCACGACGATGTCACCATCGACGGCCTGGCCCGCGGCTTCGGCACCGACGTGATCACCGAGCCCGACCTCGAGCGCCGGATCCGCGCCTTCTGGGGCGAGCAGCTCGCGCCGGCGAACCTGCGCCTGGCCCGGGTCCCGCGCGGCGCCACGCTGGTCTACGGCGACGGTCGGACCTGGCCGGTGGTCGCGTACCGCAACGTCTACATCCTGCCCGGCGTGCCGAAGCTGTTCCGCCGCAAGTTCCTCGACATCCGCGAGCAGTTCCGGGCGTCGCCGGTCACGGTCGCCCGGGTCTGGCTCGACGCCGAGGAGGGCGCGATCGCCCCCGACCTCGACGCCGTCGTCGCCGCCCATCCCGGCGTGCGCGTCGGCAGCTACCCGCGCTTCGACGAGCGCGACTTCCAGGTCCTGATCACGCTCGAGGGCCCCGTCGCCGACCAGGTGGCCGCGGCCGCCGACGAGCTGTGCGCCCGCCTCGGCGCGCGGGTCGTCCGCCGGGACTGACCCGCCGACGTCCGCGCGGGTGCGTGCTAGCTTGCGGCCGCCATGGCCGAGACCCTGACCACGCCCCGCGGGATGAGCGATCTGTTGCCTCCGGACTCCGCGAAGTGGCAACACCTCGAGGGCGCGTGCCGCGAGCTGTTCGCCCGGTTCGGCTACGGCGAGATCCGGCCGCCGATCGTCGAGCACACCGACCTGTTCACCCGCGGCGTCGGCGAAGGCACCGACATCGTCGAGAAGGAGATGTACACGTTCAAGGATCGCAGCGACCGCTCGCTGAGCTTGCGGCCCGAGCTGACCGCCGGCTGCGCCCGCGCCTACATCGAGCACTCGATCGCGCAGAAGGAGCCGGTCACGCGGTGGTGGTACGTCGGCCAGGCGTTCCGCTACGAGCGGATGCAGACCGGGCGCTACCGCCAGTTCTGGCAGATCGGCTGCGAGGCCCTGGGCATGGCCGAGCCCACGGTCGACGCCGAGCAGATCGCGATGCTGGTCGCGCTGTTCGCCCGGGTCGGGGTCGCGCCGGTCGAGGTCCTGGTCAACAACGTCGGCCACGGCGACGATCGCGCCGCGTACCGGGCCGCGCTGGTCGCGTACTTCGAGCCGCACGCGGCCAGCCTGTGCAGTGACTGTCAGCGCCGGCTCACCACCAACCCGCTGCGCATCCTCGACTGCAAGGTCGAGCACGACCGCGCCATCGCGGCCGACGCGCCGATCGTCCTCGATCACCTCGGCGCCGCCACCCGCGCCCACTTCGACGGGCTGCGCGCCACCCTCGACGCGATGGCGGTACCGTACCGGGTCGCGCCGCGCCTGGTCCGCGGCCTCGACTACTACACCGGCACCGTGTTCGAGATCGTGACCACGGCCAGCCACCTCGGCACCCAGGGCACGATCTGCGGCGGCGGTCGCTACGACGGCCTCATCGACAGCCTGGGTGGGCCCAAGACGCCGGCGGTCGGCTTCGCGTTCGGCGTCGAGCGCGCGATCCTGTGCATGCCGGATCCGGTCGAGAAGTTCATCGCCCCGGTCGGCCTGTACCTCGCGACCATCGGCGCCGCCGCCCGCCAGCGCGCCACCGCCCTCGCCCACCACCTGCGCCTCGCCGGCGTCACCGTCGAGGTCGAGCACCGCGAGGTCGGGATGAAGGCCCAGTTCCGGCGGGCCGACAAGCTCCGCGCCCGCTTGAGCCTCGCGCTCGGCGAGGCCGAGCTGGCCTCGGGTCAGGCCAACCTCAAGGACATGGCCGCCCGCACCGAGACCGCCGTGGCGCTCGCCGACCTGACCGCCACCGTCGTCGCCCACCTCGCCCGCTGATCGGACCAGTACCTCGCCGCAGGGGAGATGATTGGTTGCGGGCGACGAGGCGCGCCGAGCGCAAGGCGCCACGACGAAGGGCTACTTTCCGTAACTCGAGGAGTGGCAACGCAGCGATCGGCGATGGATCGTCGTCCCCAACCGGTCAGATTCCCTGCGGCGAGGTACTAGGTTGGCGGTTCGCGGTACGCTCGGCGGGTGATGCTCTATCGGGCGCTGCGCTGGCTGTTGGGGCTGGCGATGCGGGTGTTCTTCCGCCAGGTCGAGGTGGTCGGGCTCGAGCACGTGCCGGCCACGGGCCCGGTGATCTTCGCCGGCAATCACCCCAACTCGCTGATCGATCCGATCCTGATCCTCACGACTTGCGGCCGCATCGTCCACTTCGCGGCCAAGGACACGCTGTTCACGACCCGGATCATGCGCGCGCTGTTGCGCGGGCTGGGCGCGGTGCCGCTGGCGCGCCGCGACGATCACGGCGCGGCGATCGACAACCAGGCCGCGTTCACGGCGATGTTCGACACCCTCGACGGCGGGCGCGCGATCGGCATCTTCCCCGAGGGGATCTCCCACGACGCGTCGCAGCTGGCCCGGCTCAAGACCGGGGCGGCGCGGCTGGCGCTCGGCGCGGCAGCGCGCGGGACGCCGGTGACAATCGTGCCGTGTGGCCTGACGTTCATCAACCCGCGCAGCTTCCGCAGCCGCGCGCTCGTACAGTACGGCGAGCCAATCGTCGTCCCCGTCCCGGTGCCAGATCCGGCGTCCGTTCCCGACCCGACGCCGGCCGAGCCGGCCAAGGACGCGGCTCGGGCGCTCACCGAGCGCATCGAGCGCGGCATGCGCGCGCTCACCATCAACGCCGTCGACTGGGACACCGTGCGGATGCTCGACACGGTCCGGCGCCTGTACCAGCCGCCGGCGATCGACATCGACGACCGGGTCGAGCTGGCCCGCCGCTTCAACACCCACTACCCGGACGTCAAGGACCGGCCCGAGGTCGTGCAGACCATGACCCGGGTGACGCGCTATCAGGCGCGGCTCGACGAGCTCGGCCTGGCCGATCGCGAGATCGCCGGTGGCCTGCGGTCGGGTGCCGCCGGCCGTCGGGTCGTCCGCTACCTTGCGCTGGTCTTTTTCTGGCTGCCGCTGATGCTGCCCGGCGCGCCGCTGCACCTGCCCGCGGTCGGCCTCGCCCGCCTCGCCGGCACCAAGCTCACCCCGCGCAAGGACGTCATCGCGACGACCAAGGTCCTCGCCGGCATCGCGATCGTCTTCACCTTCTACGCCGCCGCCGGGATCGGCTTCGCGCTGTGGAAGGGCTGGCTGTGGGCGCTGATCGCCGGCCTCATCCTCCCGCTGTCCGGCTACGCGACGCTCAAGGTGATCGACCGCTTCCAGATGCTCCGACGCGGCCTGGGCGCGCTGTGGCGCTCGATGCGCCTCCAGCGCGAGGCTCGATCGCTCAAGACCGAACGGACCGCGCTGACCGCGGAGCTGATCGCCCTGGTCGACGCGCTCAAGCCGGCCGAGCTGGTGCCGCTGTTCCCGCGCGAGACGCGAGGTTGAGCTCCTCCGCCGCGACGCCCGCGCCCGTGCCGACCGTGGTGCTGCTCCATGGCCTGGCCCGGCGCGCCGGGTCGCTGGCCCGCCTCGGCCGCGCGCTCACCGCCGCCGGTTTCCCGGTGTGGGCCTGCGACTATCCTTCGCGCCAGCGCGGCATCGCCGCCGCCGCCGCCGCGATCGCCGATCGCCTGGCCGAGGAGCTGCCCGGTCGGTCGCTGGCGGCGGTCACTCACTCGCTCGGCGGCATCGTGGTCCGTCACCTCGGCGACCCACGCCTGCACTGGCAGCGGATCGTGATGCTGGCCCCGCCGAATCGCGGCAGTCAGGTGGCCGCGGCGTTCGGCGGCAACCGCCTGTTCGGCTGGTTCTACGGCCCGGCCGGGCGCGAGTTGGGCCAGCCGATCGATCCCACGACCTGGCCGCCACCGCCCGCGCCGTGCGCGGTGATCGCGGGTACCCGCCGGCGCGCGCTGATCAACGTGACCAGCTGGGTCAGCCACCGGGTGTTCGCCGACGGCACCGACCACGATGGCACCGTCGCCGTCGACGAGACCCGGCTGGCCACGGCCGCGGCCTTCGCCACCGTCGACGCCAACCACACCTTGATCATGAACAACCTGCGGGCCCGCGAGCTCGCCCTCGCCTTCCTGCGCACCGGCACCTTCCCCGCGGACTGACTCAGCCGCGCGCGGCCTCGGCCCGGGCCCGCAGCCCCGCGATCGTCGCCGCGTAGTCGGGCGTGGCGAACACACCCGAGCCCGAGACGAACACGTTGGCGCCGGCCCGCGCGGCCGCGGCCACGTTGTCGAGCTTGATGCCGCCGTCGACCTCGATCTCGACCGCCAGCCCGGCGTCGTCGATCATCCGCCGCAGCGCCGCGATCTTGGCCAGGGCCGAGCTGATGAAGCGCTGGCCGCCGAAGCCGGGGTTGACGCTCATGACCAGCACCATCGCGACGTCGGGCAGGACCCAGCGGATCGCCTCGAGCGAGGTCGCCGGGTTGATGACCACCACCGGCTTCTTGCCGAGCTCGGCGATGGCACCGACGGTGCGATGGAGGTGCGGGCAGGCCTCGGCGTGGACCCCGATCAGATCGGCGCCGGCCCGGGCGTAGTCGGCGATCCAGCGATCGGCGTCCTCGATCATCAGGTGGACGTCGAGCGGCAGCCGGGTCGAGCGCCGCACCGCCTCGAGCACCACCGGGCCGATGGTCAGGTTGGGCACGAAGTGACCGTCCATGACGTCGACGTGGACGTAGTCGGCGCCGGCCCGGTCGATGGCCGCGATCTCGTCGCCGAGCCGGGCGAAGTCGGCCGAGAGGATCGACGGGGCGATGCGGATGGGCGGCGGCAGGGGCACGGCCGGACGCTACCACCCGGCGCGCCGGCCAGCACCTGCGCGCGGGTCAGCGGTCAGCGGCGACCCAGCCGGGCGGCGAAGAAGCCGTCGGCGTCGTGGCGGTGCGGCCAGGTCCGGACCGCGCCGTCCTCGATCACCGCGGCCGCGACCGCCGGCGCCAGCGGCGGGGCCTCGAGCGCGAACTCGGGGTGGCGAGCCAGGAAGCCCGCGACCTGGTCTGGCCCCTCGGCGCGGGTGAAGGTGCAGACCGCATAGACCAGCACGCCGCCCGGCGCCACCCGGCCCGCCGCCTGGTCGAGCAGCGCGGCCTGGGTCGCGACCAGGGCCGCGATCGCCGCCGGCGTGATCCGGGCCTTGGCCTCCGGGTGGCGGCGGATCACTCCGAGCCCCGAGCACGGCGCGTCGACCACGATCAGGTCGTAGGCCGGCGCCAGCGCGGCCTGCGCGAGGCTGCCGACGATCGTCCGGATACCGGACAGCCCGAGCCGGGCGGCGGTGGCCTGCAGATGACCGAGCTTGGTCGCCGACCGATCGACCGCGTCGATGGTGGCGGTCGGCCCGGCCAGCTCGGCCAGGTGGGTGGTCTTGCCACCGACCCCGGCGCAGGCGTCGAGGATCCGCGCGCCGGCGGCCGGGGCCGCGATCGCACCGACCAGCTGGGCGGCGAGGTCCTGCACGGTCCAGCGACCGGCGACGAAGCCCGGGCTCGCGGTCGGCTCGCCGAGGCCCCGGACCGCCAGCGCTCCGGGCACCAGCGCCGACGGCTCCGCCGTGGCCCCGGCCGCGGTCAGCTCGGCCGCGACCTCGTCGCGGGTCGCCCGGGTCGGGTTGACCCGCAGCCACAACGTCGCCGGTGCGGCCAGCGCGGCGGCCGCGACCTCGAGCTGATCGGCCGGCAGCTGCGCGGCCAGCTCGTCGACGATCCAGCGCGGCAAGGAACCGACCACCTCGGCCCGAGCCCGCGGGTCGGCCGGCAGCGGCGGCTCGCCGGCCGTTGCCAGCCGACGCAGCACCGCGTTGGCGAACCCGGCCAGCTTGGCCCCGCCCAGCGCCCGCACCGCACCGACCGCGTCGTCGACCGCGGCGTGGGCCGGCACCCGCAGGTGCAGGAGCTGGTAGGCGGCCATCCGCAGCGCCCGGCGGACCGGAGCCGGCGTCCGGCCGAGGTCGGCGAAGGCCGCAAGCGCGCGCTCGAGCCGCAGCTCGTGGCGAAGCGTGCCGTAGACCAGCTCGGCCACCAGCCGGCGGTCGCGCTCGTCGAGCCCGGCCCGGCTCAGCTCGCCGTCGAGGGCCAGGGTGGCGTAGGCCTGGCCGTCGGCGACCCGGGACAGGACCCGGCGCGCGACGTCGCGAGCCGCGGTCACCCGCCAGCTCCCACGGGCGGCGCGGGCGCGGGCGGCGCGAGGATGTCGCCGGGCGCCAGGCCGCGTCCGCGCCCCAGCTCGACCGCGGTGACCCACTTGCGCCCCGGCACCTGCAGCTCGCGGATCGCGAGCACGCCGTCGCCGCACGCGATCCGCGCGCCGCGTTCGTCGACGGTCAGGACCGTGCCCGGCGCGACCCCGATGCCGGCCGCGTCGCCCGCCAGCGCCGCGCCGCCGGCCAGCTTCACCACCTGGCCGCGCAGGCTCGCGACCGCGCCCGGCCACGGATCGACGCCGCGGATCTGGGCCGCCACCACCGTCGCCGGACGATCGAACGCGATCGCGCCATCGGCCTTGGTCAGCATCCGGGCGTGGCTCGCGCCCTCGCTCGGCTGCGGATGCGCGACCGCGGTCCCGGTCGCGAGCGCGGCGATCACCTCGAGCATCGCCGCCGCACCGATTGGCGCCAGGCGCAGGAACAGCTCGCCGGCGGTCTCGTCGGCGCCGATCGCGACCTCGCGGGTGGCGAGCACCGGCCCGGTGTCCATGCCCTCGTCGAGCTGCATGATGGTCACGCCGGTGATGGCGCGGCCGTCGAGCACCGCCCACTGGATGGGCGCCGCGCCCCGGTACGCCGGCAACAGCGAGCCGTGGATGTTGATGCAACCCCGAGGGAACGCGCCGAGGATCGGGGGCGGCAGGATGCGACCGTAGGCCACGACCACGCCGAGCTCGGCGCCAGTCGCGGCCAGCTGGGCGGCGACCTCCGGCGGCCGGACCTTGGTCGGCTGGAACACCGGCAGCCCGGCCCGCTCGGCGACGACCTTGACCGCGGGCGGCGTGAGCTTGCCGCCACGCCCGGCCGGCTTGTCGGGCTGGGTCACCAGCAGCGCGACGTCGTGGCCGGCGGCGAGCAGCGCCTCGAGCGCCGGCACCGCGAAGTCGGGAGAGCCGAAGAAGACGATCCGCATGGGGATGACCGGCGGCCGCGCGCTCAGGAGGGGTCCGAGGACGGGTCGAGCAGGTGGGCGCGGTAGGTGCTGCGCAGCGGCTCGTCGCGCAGCACCCGGTAGGCCTCGTCGAGGACCAGCGCGATGTCGTCGAGATCGGCCGCCAGCTCACGCCGCAGCTCGGGCGGGAAGCTCTCGGGCGCGAAGTCGCGGCGGGCGGCCTCGTAGGCCCGGCGGATCTCGAAGCCGGTGGCGTCGCGGCGGACCCCGAGCAGCGCGAAGTAGTCGGCGTCGGCGCACAGGTCGCAGCGGGCCCGGACCCGCTCACGATCGATTCGCAGATCGGACTCGCCGACCAGGGCGCCGGCCTCGCCGTCCTCGTCGGGTCGACGCCGGGGCGCGACCAGCCCGAGCAAGGACAGGCTCCACGCCAGTTGGTACACGGTCTCGAGCCCGGCGCCGCTGGCGCGCGCGACCTGGTCGAGATCGGCGACGCCGTCGAGCGCGGTCAGCGCCGCCCGCTCCTCGCGCGACAGATCGGCGACCGCGGTCACCGCGGTCAGCTTGTCGCGATCGAGGATCGTGACGACCGTGCCCGGCGGCCCGAGCTGCTGCTCGAGCAGGTCGTGGTCGAGCTTGCGCCGGACGCCCTCGAGGATGATCGCGGCGGCGTGGCGCGACAGCCGGATCCGCTCGCCGGTGGCGCCATCGCCGGCGACGACCCGGTAGTCACCGCCGTCCCAGGCGAACAGCGAATAGATGATGTCCTCGACGTGGCGCCGGACCGCGGGCAGCAGCTCGCGCCGCTTGAGGTAGCCGCGCTCGACCAGGATCTCGCCCATCCGGCGACCGGTGTCGCCGACCAGCTCGCGACACCGATCGTGCTGCTCGCGGGTGATCTTGCCCTCGCGATGGAGCAGCTCGCCCATGCGCTCGTGGAGCTGGTTGGAGCCGGCGAACACCGGCCGTCCGCCGTCGAAATGGATGGTCTTCTCGACCGCGCCGCGCCGGAAGACGATCCGGCCGGTGAAGCTCTGGGCGAACATGCGCGCGACCAGCGCCGGCACGTCGACCGCGCCGCGCCGCAGCTCGCCGACCTCGGCGGTGCCGCGGCCGTCGGTGCCCTGGACCTGGGCCTGGGGGTCGGGGCCGGGCAGCTCGCCGACGTAGGTGGCACCGCCGAGGTCGTCGGTGAGCGCGGCCGCCGGCAGCGGGGTCTCCTCGTCGAGGCCACGGAGGTCGATCTCGGTGTGATGGTCGTGACCGGGGCCGCTCGCGACCGGGCCCGGCGACACCTCGCCGCGGAACAGCCGCTCGGCCATCGCCGACATCTTGCGGCGCAGCTCGCGGGCGAACTCGCCGCCGGCCGGCGGCGGCTCGGCCGGGGTCGGGGCCGGCGCGGGCGTGGCGTCACCGTCGGTCAGCGGCTCCGAGCCCTCGCGATCGAACGGGTCGGCCGCGCCGAAGCCGTCGTTCGCCTCGAACTCGTCGACGCTGTCGAGGTCGTCGGCGAACTGCAGCTCGTCGTCGGTGGTCAGGGGCGCCAGGCGACGCGGGGCCGCGAGCGGCGGCGGTGGCGGGATGGTGACCGACCGCGGCGGACGGGGCGGCACCGTGACCAGCAGCGGCGGCGGCGGCCCCGACGGCGCGAAGGTCGGCGGCTCGTCGGTCAGGATCATGGTCGGCTCGCGCACCGGCGCGGGCTCGACCACCGGCTCGTCGCGGTCGGGCTCGTCGGCGCCAAGCTCGGCCGGCGGCCAGATCTCGCTCTCGGGGATCGTCACCACCGACGAGGTCTCGTGTACCGCGATGTCGCCGATCGGCTCGGCGCCGACCTCGGCGTCGACCTCGGCGTCGACCTCGGCGTCGACCTCGGCGTCGACCTCGGC
>JAYVSF010000010.1:0-5299 GCA_043775605.1 Myxococcales bacterium | reverse complement strand
CACCGAGGTGCGTTCTTGGGAACATGGTTACTGACATGTGCGCTCCAGCAAGTAGACATCGGAATCCGACGCGGGGGGGCTCCATGGTATACGCAGCCTCGTGCTCGATACCCTCGCCAAAGGCTTCCGTGCGGCACGCCAGCGCCTGACCGGCAAGGCCGAGCTCGACGATGACATCATCGACGAGGCCCTCCGTGACGTTCGCCTGTCGTTGCTCGAAGGCGACGTCGAGTTCCGCGTCGTCAAGCGCTTCCTCGATCGGGTCAAGGAGGCGGCCCGCGGCGAGCAGGTCATCCTCCGGGCCAAGACCAAGGAGTACGGGGTCAAGACCATCACCCCCGACCAGGCCTTCATCGCGATCTGTCAGGACGAGCTGACCAAGATGATGGGGCCGGTCGACACCGAGCTGAAGTGGGCGCGCAAGGGCGCGACCGGCTTCATGATGGTCGGTCTCCAGGGCTCGGGCAAGACCACCAGCTGCGGCAAGCTCGCCCGCTACCTCGAGAAGACCCACAAGAAGCGGCCGCTGCTGGTCGCCGCCGACGTCTACCGTCCGGCCGCCGTCGATCAGCTCAAGACCCTCGGCCGCCAGCTGTCGATGCCGGTGTTCTCGATCCCGGGCTCGGACCCGGTGACGATCTGCAAGGAGGCCGTCGACTTCGCCGCCAAGGAGGGCTGCGACGTCATCATCTTCGACACCGCCGGCCGGCTCGCGATCGACGAGCCGCTGATGCAGGAGCTCGACGACATCGACAAGGCCGCGCAGCCGGCCAACATCTTCCTGGTCCTCGACTCGATGACCGGCCAGGACGCGGTCAACGTCGCCGATGCGTTCAACAAGCGGTTGAACCTCGACGGCGTGATCATGACCAAGCTCGACGGCGACGCCCGCGGTGGCGCCGCGCTGTCGGTCAAGGAGATCACCGGCAAGCCGATCAAGTTCCTCGGCATGGGCGAGTCGCTCGACAAGCTCGAGGAGTTCCGGCCGGAGGGCCTGGCCTCGCGCATCCTCGGCATGGGCGACATCGTCGGCCTGGTCAAGGACTTCGAGCAGGTGGTGGATGCGGAGAAGGCGGAAGAAGACGCCATCCGCATGCTCAAGGGCAAGTTCGACATGCAGGACTTCCTCGAGCAGATCCGCATGATCCAGAAGATGGGATCGCTCAAGGATCTCTTCGACAAGCTGCCGTTCTTCGGCGGTCAGCTGCCCGACGGCGTCAACCTCGACGACAAGGAGCTGGTCAAGATCGAGTCGATGATCAACTCGATGACGATGCAGGAGCGGCTCGAGCCCGAGGTGTTCGTGACCACCTCGTGGGAGGCGTTCACCTCGACCGCCGGCAAGTCGGCCAAGCGCCGCCGCGCCGACTTCCACGTCGGCCGGGTCCGCCGCATCTCGAAGGGCTCGGGCCGGGCCGAGACCGAGGTCAAGGAGCTGCTGCAGAAGTTCGCGACCATGCGCCAGATGATGGTGCAGCTCGGCGCGTCGACCGGGCTCATGGGCAAGCTGCCCGGCTTCAAGCAGTTCTCGCAGATGAAGAAGCTGGCCAACATGGACCTCGGCGCGATCATGGGCGCCGGCGGCGGTGGCGGCCTGCTCGAGGGCGGCGGCCCGGGCGTGCCCAACATGCCAGCGATGCCGGGCGTGCCGTCGGGCGCGATGCCCGGCCTGCCCAAGGGCTACACCGCGCCCGGCACCAAGAACACGCCCGGCCTGGTCCGCCCCGACGATCGCCGCGACAAGCGCGACAAGCGCAAGGCCGAGAAGGCCGCGCGCAAGAAGACCCGCAAGAAGTAGCGCCCGCCAGCGGGGGCCCATCAGCGACAACTACATCTCCCCATCCAAGTCGGGGTCGGGGGTTGATTGATCACGCTTCCTGGATCTCGTAGTTGTCGTGGCCGGCCCCGGCGGCGCCGTCGCTCTTGAGCGTCGCCCGCAGCGTCGCCGCCATCGCCGCGTTGACGGTCGGGCACCCCGCGCCGTCGCGGGCCAGCGGCAGCACGCTGGTGCGGACGGCCTGGGTCGCACGCCGCGGGCATCCGTCGGCGGTCGCGCATCGGTGGTCGCGCTCATGCCACGACTGTGCCCGAGCCGAGCGGGCGCGGATCGGCGAGTGCCTGCGAGTGGTCATGTCGCCGAGGGTAGGGCGCATGAACGCCCCAACCAAGCGCCACCCGCAAGAGCGACATGACCTCGTGCCCCCTCGACCTGGCACCTGCTACCTACTGCATGAATGGTGATCCGAGGTCGACGACCAAGACGGTCGGTCGCTCGCGGGCGGCGACCGGGCTCGCGGCCGCCGACAACCTCTTGCGGCTCGTGCTGCGGCTGCGCGGCGATCGCCCCTTCATCCCGCGAGGCGTGCACCGGTTCCGGTCGTTCGAGGAGGCGCAGCAGTGGTCGATGACGATGATGGCGCGCAGCCCCAGCTAGAATCGCGTCCGCCTACACTCGAGGATCTGGTGGCCCTGTGCCGTCGGCTGAACGAGGAGGGCGCACGTTACGTGATCGTGGGCGGCATGGCGATCATCCAGCTTGGACTCGTGCGCGCGACGGAGGATATCGACCTCCTCGTCGAGTCCTGGGCTCCGGTTGCTCACGGTACTCTCGGGCGATGTTGAACTGGCAGGAGCTCGAGAACGACAACTGGGCGCCCTGCATCTACCGCGCCGCCGTCCCCGGCGGATGGCTGGTGAGGATGTTCGAGCCGGGCCCCGGCGGCGGCACCGCAGGCCTCACGTTCATGCCAGACCCAGATCACGCCTGGGACGGGTCGAGCGTGAAGGTGGCGGCACCGACGCCAAGCCGGCCGGCGCCGAAGCGGTAGACGTCATGGCACCTTCACCCGGGTCGAGCACGCCGACGTGGTCAACGGCGGCACGGTCGCGGTCGGCGCCAGGGACGTGGCCGCGCCAGGGACGATGTGCACGTGGGCTTCGAGCAGGTGGTGGATGCGGAAAGGGCGGAGGGCGGAGGGACCAGCCCGATTCGTCGCGCAGGTTTCATCATCCCCCGACGGTCGCGCCGCTCGTCGTGCGGCGCAACCTCAGGAGCGCTCGCCGACCGGTCGCGCTACGCTCATGGCGTGGACGTCGAGCTCGAGCCATGGGAGCCGGTCAGCGCCGCGCAACTGGTCGGGCTCGGGCTGTTCGCGGTCGCCGTGGTCGGGCTCCTGGTCGGCGGTGATCCGGGCTGGACCCCGATCCTCGACGACGCCAACCTGGCGTTCCACGAGGCGGGCCACGTGTTCTACGGGATCCTCGGCGACACCGCAGCGCTGTACGGCGGGGTGCTCGGCCAGTTGACCTTCCCGTTGATAGCGCTGGCCTACTTCTTCGTGAAGCGCCAACCGCCCGGGGTCGCTGGCGCCGCGATCTGGGCCAGCCAGAACCTGTTCAACATCGGGCGCTACATGGCCGACGCCCGCGCCCGCGAGCTGCCGCTGGTCGGCGGCGGCGAGCACGACTTCGCCCACATCTTCACCCGCTGGGGCGTGCTCGACCGCGACCTCGCGATCGCCAGTATCACGCGGACGATCGGCTGGCTCGGCCTCGTCGGCGCCCTGGCGTGGCTAGCCTGGCGCTGGCACCGCGACCGCGCCCTGCGTTGATGCTGTCGCCCCCCGAGGCTCGCGCTCGGCTCACGCCTTCCAAGGATCGATCACGTGGATGCCGCAGCCGTCGAAGTCAGGGGTGTTGCGGGTAGCCAGGCGAGCGCCGAGGGCCCGCGCGATGGCCGCGATCTGCGCATCGGCGAAGGAGATCGGGCGCCCCGCCTTGCGCCGATCGGCGGCGATCGCGGCGTAGGCCTGCGCGGCCGCGGAGTCGAACGGGAGGACTCGGTCGCCGAAGTCGGCGAACAGGCCGGCGACGGCTTCGTCGAGCGCCTTGCGCCTTCGACCCGCGGGCAGCACCGCGACGCCGTAGCGGATCTCGGCCTCGGACAGGGCGGTCGTGAACAGGCTCGCTGCCGCCTGGGCCGAGACCCAGGCGAGCACCCGTCGATCGGCGGCCAAGCGCATCAGCTCGGACAGGACGTTGGTGTCGAGGATGATCACGAAAGGTCCAGCGGTGGCCGCATCTGCTCGCGCGCCGGGAGTTCGAGCTCGACGTACCCGGCCCGCGCGAACCGGCCGCGGATCGACGCGATCAGGTGGCGGCCGGAGCCCGGCTCGGTCGCGAGCGCGGCCCGCAGGATCTCGCGGGCCTCTTCCTCCATCGAGCGACCATGCTGCGCCGCCCGGACTCGCAGCTTCTGCTTGAGGTCGCGGTCGAGCTTGCGGATGGTGATGGTGGCGGTGGCGGTCACCGACCGAGGATGGCACCGCAATGATTGCACTGCAATCAATGACTGCGCGGGGCCGGCCCGGCGGTCTGCCTCACGTCAGCTCGGCGCCGACGAGCCGAGCCGGAACCAGACGGTGCGAGGGACCTGGCACTGCCGGCACCGGGCGTCGATGGCGCGCAGGCCGCCGGGTGGGGCGCGGTGGTCGACCACGGTCAGCTCGCCGTCGCACTGCGGGCAGGGCAGGGCCCGGACCCGCGGCTCGATGACGGCCGTCGACTCGACGGCGATCGGCCGCGCCGCGCTACCGCCGGGCGACAGCGACCAGAGCCGCTCGCGGTCGTGGACCAGCTTGCGCAGCGCGCGCTCGCCCTGACGGCGCTGGGTGCGAGGACGCTGCGGTGGCATGGCCGTGATACTACCCGTGCAGCCGTGTCCGTGATCGCCGCCTTGCTCGCGAGCTCGCCGGTGGTGCTGGCGCCGATGGAGGACGTCACCGACGCCGGGTTCCGCGCGGTCTGCCGCGGCCTCGGCGCCGGGCTGTGCGTCACCGAGTTCATCCGCGCCGAGCAGGTCGTCGCTGGCGCCGAGCTGTTCCGGCGCAAGGCCCGGCTGCCCGACGGCGATCGACTGACCGCGATCCAGATCTACGGCGCCGATGCCACGCTGCTGATGGAAGCTGCGCGGATCGCCGCCCTGGCCCGGCCGGCGTTCATCGATCTCAACTGCGGTTGCTGGCTGCCGCGGGTGTCACGCGGCGGCGCCGGCGCGGGCTGGCTGCGCGACCCGGCGGCGATGGTGGCGATGGCGGCGCAGGTGGTGGCCGCGGTCGACCTGCCGGTGACGGTCAAGACTCGCATCGGCTACGGCCCCGAGTCGCACATGCCGATCGTCGATCTGGCGCGCCGGCTCGAGGACACCGGCATCGCCGGCCTCACGATCCACTGCCGCACCGCCCAGGCCGGCCATGACGGCGCCGCTGACTGGTCGTGGGCGCGGCGCGCGCGCGAGGTG
>JAYVSF010000009.1:0-4637 GCA_043775605.1 Myxococcales bacterium | reverse complement strand
ACCGCGCCGAGCGCAGGCCGAGCCCACCGGCAGCGACCGCGGCTGCGGCGGCGAGGGTCAGCGTCAGCCAGCGTGGGCGTCGAGTTCGTGCGATCACGTCGAGTGCGGCCATCGTAGCGCGAGTCACGCGGCCGCGCGCGCTCGGGCCGCGCCCGAACCGGGGCCGCCTCGTAGTAGGCTGCCGCGGTGCGCGCTCTGCCGACGTCCTGGCTCGCGGTGGTGACCCTGGCGGCCGCCGCCTGCGGTGACCCGCGCTCGAACGCGACCGACGCGGCGTCGGCGCTCGACGGGGCGGTGCCGGCGACCTGCGACGGCGCCGGCCGCACCACCGCGCTGACCGCCCAGCTCGTCGCCGTCGTCGGCGCGGTGCTGGGGCTGCACGGCGCGGCGGGCTGCAAGTCGCCGGCGACCGAGCCCGACGGTCCCGAATGCGCCCTACCAGCCAGCGGGTTCGCGGCCGACGCCTTCGCTGGCTACGCCGAGCTCCAGCAGTCGATCCTGTGGATCGTTGGATCCGATCACCGCGCTCCGCCACGAGTGACCGCCGCTCGGCGATGCTACCGTGCGGTCCGTGCCCTGCTCACTCCTGAGCCGCCAGCGGGCGGTCGCGATCGCCGCGATCGTCGCCAGCGCTAGCTGCGTCCGGAGCCGGCGCACGCCCGACGACACGCTGGTGATGGTGATCGAGGCGCCGATCAAGAACGCCGATCCGCGCTACGCGGTGACGTCGTACGACTTCAAGTTGACCAAGCTGATCGCGCCCGGGCTGGTGGTGATCGATCGCCCTGACCTCGAGCCGACCCTGGGCCTGGCCGAGACGCTCGAGCAGCCCGATCCGCTGACCTGGATCGCGACCGTCAAGCGCGATGTCCGGTTCTCGGACGGGACGCCGGTCACCGCCGACGACGTCAAGTGGACGTTCGACACGATCACCGCGCCCGGCTCGGACAGCCTGTACCACAAGCAGTACGACGAGCGGCTGGTCGGGGTCGACGTGCTCGACGCCCGCACGGTCCGGTTCCGGCTCAAGCAGCCGCTGGCCACCTTCCGCACCGATCTCGATCTCGGCATCGTCGCCCACCACGCCGCCGGCCCCGACGGCAAGTTCGCCGATCGCAAGGTGGTGGCGGCCGGCCCCTACGTCGTCGCCGAGATGTCCGACAACCGGACGGTGCTGGTGGCCAACCCCTACGCCAACCCGCCGCCGCGGATGGCGCGCATCGTGATCAAGGTGGTCCGCGACAGCTCGGCCCGGATCATGATGCTGGGCGGCGGCACCGCCGACCTGGCCCAGAACGCGACCCGCTACGATCTGATCGAGGACGTCCTCTACCGCGGCCGGGTCAAGGAGGTCCGGTCGCCGTCGAACGTCCTGACCTACATGATGTTCAACAACGACGACCCGGTGCTCAAGGACGTCCGGGTCCGACGCGCGCTCGCCCTCGCGCTCGACCGGCCGGCGCTGATCCGCACCAAGCTCGCGGGCCGCGCGGTGCTGGCCACCGGCCTCCTGCCGCCGTTCCACTGGGCCTACGCCGCCGGGGTCGGCGAGCTCCACCAGGATCTGGCCGCCGCCGGGGCGCTGCTCGACGCTGCCGGCTACCCTGATCCCGACGGGCCCGGCGGCAAGCCCCGCCTGCACCTGACGTACAAGACCAGCGCCGACCAGTTCCGGCTGGCGATCGCGCGGGTGCTGGCCGCCCAGCTCGGCCGGGTCGGTGTCGACGTCGACGTGCTGCCGTTCGAGTTCAACACCTTCTTCGCCGACATCAAGAAGGGCAACTACCAGCTTGCGACCATGCAGACGTCCGAAGTGGTCGAGCCCGACAGCTACTACTCGTACTTTCACTCCAGCCGGATCCCGGACAAGGCCAACCCCGACGTCGGCAACCGCTGGCGCTACCGGTCGCCGGCGATCGATCGGCTCCTCGAAGACGGCCGGCACCAGCTCGATCGCGGCAAGCGGGTCGCGATCTACGCCGAGGTCCAGCGCATCCTGGCGGTGGACCTGCCCATCATCCCGCTCTGGCACGAGGACAACGTGGCCCTGGTCAACCGTGACGTCGTCGACTACGTGGTGTTGCCCAACGCCCGCCTGAGCGGCCTGGCCCAGGTCCACAAGCAGTGACCGCGCCCGCCAGCCCCGGCGGCGCCGGCCCGCGCCTGTTGATCGACGAGCACATCCGCGCCGACAGCCGGGTGCTGCGGACCTACCTGGTACCGGTGGCCGGCGACAAGGTCGCGATCGAGGTCGGCCTCGACGGCGAGCCGCCGGCGGCGATCGCGGCGCTGACCGCCGCCTCGGTCGCCCACGTCCTGCGCCACTACGGCCGGCCGCTGGCCGATGAGGTCCTGGCCGACCTCGACGGCGCCGAGCGCCTCGCTCTCGGGCCCGGCCTCGCGGTCGCGCGCCTGCACTGGCGGGCCGCGGTCGACGCCGCTGGCCGCGACTGGTTGGTGCTGGTGGCCGACGGCGCCGAGCCCGTGGCCGCGCTCGCCCCCGGCGTCGCCGGCGCGCTCCGCTTCATCGCCTCGGGGCGCGCCCCGTGATCGTTCGTCCAGCCTCGCTCGGCCGCGCCAGCTCGTAGCCGCCGAGGAAGTGCTACGCTCGACCTCGCCCCGCATGGCCCTCGAGCACGTCGCCTACGGCCAGACCCGCTTCATGATCCCGGGGGTCGCCCCCGATCCGCGCGGGGTGGTGCTCGGCCGCTACGCGCTGCTGGTGTTTCCGACCCTCGAGGGCGTGGTGTCGTGGCTGCGCCTGTACTCGCACGAGGCCTCGCTCGACGAGTTGATGGCCGGGCTCGCGATCTCCCGGGTCCGCACCCCCCTGGCCAGCCGCGAGATGATGCTGCGGATCCCGGCGATCTCGTCGTACACGACCGACCGCGCCGCGCGCCTGGCCCGCCTGGTCGGCGGCGCGATCTACACCGGCACCGCCAAGCACTTCGTCAAGTACCGCGACGACCGCTCGCCGCTCGGCTACGACGCCGTCGACGTCGGCGCGCTGCCGGCCGGGGCCGCGCTGATGGTCCACGGCGACGACTTCACCCAGAGCTACGTCGTCGAGGGTGAGTTGCCGCTGGCCCGTCTGCTGTTCCGCCTGTCCCTGCGGCAGATGCCCGGCACCCGCCGGCTGTCGGCCGACCTGCGGTCCGAGCTGGTGCTGGCGGTCGCGCGCGGCCTCGGCGACGGCCTGATCCGCTACCTGTGGCGCAACAAGATCGACGGCGAGGTCGGCCTGGTCGCGCCGCGCGAGCGCGAGCACGCGGTGGCCACCGGCGGCGATCGCAGCTTCCTGTTGATGAAGGTCAAGAACCTGCCCGAGCGGATCCTCGCGCTGCTCCTCGACACGCCGGGCATCGACGTCTTCCTGCCGCAGTCGGCCAACGTCGCGGTCGCGGTCGGCTGGGCCCACCCGGTCGAGCTCGGTTCGTGCGCGTCGCTCCTGCCCGAGAACGCCTATCACCTGTTCTGGCCCGGCGATCGGGTCGACCTCCTCGACGGGCCGCTGGCGCTGTCGCGGCTGGCCGACCTTACCCGCATCGACCTCGCCGCCGAGTCCGCCGGCGACCTCGCGCCCCGGGCCGTGACCGCGCCGGCGTCGGTGGCGGTGCCGCTGCGGCTCGCGCCGTCGACCGGACCGCTGCGCCGGGTGGCCGCGACCCTGGTGCCGGCGGACCAACTCGGCAGTCTCAAGCGCCTGATCTACACGTTGCCGCCGGCCAGCCTGCGCGGCCTGCGGATCGCGGTCACCAGCCGCGGCACCCTGGTGGTCGCTACCGGCGAGCTCGACGTCATTCCGCTCGGCACGCTGCTCGCGCGCCACGCCGGGCTGCTGATGCCGCTCGGCCTCGAGGTCGTGCCGCGGGTCTCGGCCGACGTCCTCGCCGGCGCGCTCAACCATGGCACGGGCGTCGTGACGGTGCTGACCGCCGACGGCCCGCCGTTCCAGCTCGCCGAGACCGACCTCCGCCCCCTCGAGCGCCAGGCGATTGCCCGGCTCGAGGTCGAGCCCGTCGAGATCACCGATGTCGCGATCACCGCCGGCGGCGACCCGATCGTGATCAACGATCCGCTCGGCGGCTTCGCGCTGTGGGGCGTGCCCGCGCCCGAGACCAAGCTGCTCGGCAGCGGCTGAATTTTTTGAAACAAACTCGTTTCCGTACAGGCGCTGCCGACGTTCCTCGTCGGCGAGGCGATCAACCAGAGGCTGGGAATCCCGCTGCGATAGAATCGAGCTAACGAGTCATGGCGCGGCCCGAACTCACTAGCTTCCTCGACACGTTCGTCCGGCCGCTGTGCGCGGGCGGCGAGCTCCACGTCGGCCGACCGCTGACGATCAGCGACGTCGCCCGCTTCGAGCCCGAGCTCGATCACGCGGTGATCGCGGCCAACGCGGTCGACGACGCGCGCGCCGACGTCCTCGCGGTCCTGGTGGCCCGGCCGCCGGCGATGATCCTCGGCGCCGACGAGCTGGCCCTGGCCGCCGCGGTCCACGACGCCCTGGTCCTGGCGCACCCCGACGCCGACGGCACGTTGGTCACCGATCGCATCCGCAAGAAGATCGCGGCCACGGCCCTGGCCATGGCGTCGCAGCCGTTGACCCGCGATCGGACCCGGGTCCTGGCCCGCCA
>JAYVSF010000008.1:0-5674 GCA_043775605.1 Myxococcales bacterium | reverse complement strand
TGTACGACGCCCCGATCCACCTCGGCCACGGCGAGGCCCACGCCTTCGACGTCGACGGCGTGCCGTTCGAGCTGGCGCTGTGGGGCGCGCGGGTCCCGGGTGGCGTGTTCCACCCGGCGCGCCTGGCCCAGGATCTCGCCGCGATCGCCCGCGATCACGCCGCGCGCATCGGCGGCCCGGGCGCGCCGCCGGCCCTGCCGTTCACGCGCTACACGTTCCTCGTGATGTTCACCGCCGACGGCTACGGCGGCCTCGAGCACCGGGCGTCGTCGGCCAACCTCTTCCATCCGGCCGCGCTGGCGACCCGCAAGCACTACGAGGGCCTGCTCGAGCTCCTGTCGCACGAGCTGTTCCACGCCTGGAACGGCAAGCGGATCGCGCCGCCGGCGCTGCTCGACTACGACTACCGGCACGAGGCCTACACCCGCTGCTTGTGGGTGATGGAGGGCGTGACCAGCCACTACGATCGCTGGGCGCTGCGGACCAGCGGCCGGATCGCGATCAAGAGCTTCTTCGACAAGGTGCTCGACGACTGGGTCCGGCTGCAGGCGGTGCCCGGCCGCGCCCACCACAGCCTCGAGGAGGCGTCGTTCGACGCCTGGATCAAGCTGTACCGGCCCGACGAGTCGAACCTCAACACCACGGTCAGCTACTACCTCAAAGGCGGGGTCGCGGCCCTCGCCCTCGACCTCGAGATCCGGCGGCGGACCGAGGGCGACCGCTCGCTCGACGACGTCCTGCGCGCGCTGTGGCGCGAGCACGGCGCGACCGGCCGCCCGCACCCCGAGGACGTCGAGCCGCTGTTCGCCACAGCCTCCGGCCTCGACCTCGGCGAGTTCTTCGCGACCGTGGTCCGCGGCACCGGCGATCCCGAGCTGGTGCGCGAGCTGGCGGCGGTCGGCGTCGAGTTGCGGACCGGTCACGATCCGGCCCAGCTCGTCGACGGCGCCAGCCCGGTGTGGCTCGGCCTGACCCTGTCGGGCCTGCGGATCACGGGCGTCCACGACGGCTCGCCGGCCCAGCAGGCCGGGCTGTCGCCGGGCGACGAGCTGGGCGCGCTCGATCGCTTCCGGGTCGCCGGCGAGGGCGACGCGCGGTCGGCGCTCGCGACCCGGCGGCCGGGCGATCCGGTCGAGGTGGCGGTGTTCCGTCGCGGCCGCCTGGTGCTGGTGCCGGCGGTGGCCGGGGCCGCGCCGCCGACCCGCCACGAGCTGGTGGTGGTCGCCGAGCCGACGCAGGCGCAGGTCGCCCGCTACCTGGCGTGGCTCGGCGAGCAGCCGACCGCCGGCCAGACCTTGGCGGTGCTGGTGTCGTCGGCGCGCTGGCTGTGACCGGTCGGCGGCGGCCTGCTACATTCCGGCCCATGAAACGTTGGAGGCGCGTGCTCGTGGTGGCGATGGCCGGCCTGGCGGTGGGCGGATGCGATCGCAAGGCGGCCAAGGCGATGCCCGCGGCCACCGACTGGCAGGCGCCGGCGGTCGGCAACCCGGGTGTGATGCCGGGGCCGGGCCCGGGCGGCGCGATGTCGGGCGGGCGGGTCGATCCGCACGCCGGCGTGGCCGGTGCACCGCCGCTGTCCGACGAGCAGATAAGCGGCGGCAGCATGCCGGGCGCCAACCCCCACGCCGGCGTGCCGGGCGCGCCGCCGCTGGGCGATGACCTCGCCACCGACGACCAGGGCGCAGGTGGTGGAGTCGCGGTCGAACAGCTCGGGCTGGTGCCGCCCGATCGCGATCGCGCGATCGACGCGTCGAAATTTCTGGGCGGGACGCTGATCGTCCCGGTCGCCGACCAGGCCAAGATCCCGGCCGGGGCGACCATCTTCGTGAGCGTGCGCTCGGGCGACGCCGGCGGTGCCGCCGCGGGGATGCCGATGGCCGTCGACAAGCTGACCGTGACCGGGACCTGGCCGCTCGCGTTCCGCATCACCGAGGCCCAGGCCATGGTCAGCGGCACCGCGTTCGCCGGCACGGTGGTGATCTCGGCCTGGTACGATCAGGACGGCGAGGCCCGGGCCAAGCAGCCCGGCGACATCAGCGGCACCGTGAAGGCGACGATCCCGGCCGACGGCCTGGTGATCACGCTCGACACGATCCAGCCGTGACGGCCTGATCAGGGCATGCCGACCGGCGGCGCGCTCGGCTCGAGGTCGCGCAGGTGGGCGGTGTCGTTGACGCTGACGATGCGCCACCGATCGGCGGGCGGCGGCCCCGGGACGTGGCGATGCTCGACCTGGCTGATCGACGCGTTGTCGACCAGCACGAACACCGGCAGGGCGTGGGCCGGGCTGCCGAGCCCGCAGACGTAGGTGAACACATGGTAGAGCGCGAGGCCGTGGCTGACCACGGCGATCCGCTCGCCGGCGTGGTCGCGGACCAGACGCGCGATCGCGGCGGTGACCCGGACGTGGACGGCGTCGGTGGTCTCGCCGCCCTCGGGCACCGCCGACGGATCGCGCGCGGTCATCCGCTGCCACAGCTCGGGGTGGCGGGCGCGGGCCTCGTCGAAGCCGAGGCCGTCGAGCACGCCGAGGCTGCGCTCGCGCAGGCCGGGCTCGTAGCTCGGCTCGAGGCCAGTGGCGGCGGCGATCGGCGCCGCGGTCTGGCGCGCGCGCTCGATGTCGCTGGTGACGAGCCGGGTCGGGCCGCGCCGGACCAGCTCGGCGGCGGCGCGGGCGGCCTGGCGGTGGCCCAGCTCGGTCAGCGGCACCGGGCTCCAGCCGCCGATCCGGCCGTCGCGGTTCGACCCGGCCTCGCCGTGGCGCACCAGGTACAGCACGGTGCGCACGTCCGACGGCACGGCGGCATGGTATACGGGCGCCCCATGCCTGACTACTCGAAGATCCACGACCTGGTCAGTCACCGCATCGCGCTCGAGTACGACACCGGCGCGCGCGTGGTCGGGATGCTCGCGTCGTGCCTGCCGGCCTCGGGCCCGGTCGAGTTCGTAGTGATCCACAACGCCAAGCTGTTCGGCTCCAAGGGCCAGCTGGTCGGCGAGCGCGACGAGCTCACGCTGTCGCCCAACGCCATCGCCGGGGTCGCCCTCGACGAGGGCCCGACCGGCCGCGACCGTCGCTAGCGTCGCGCGGTCAGCCGAGCAGGCCGCCGTGCTGCGCGACCAGCGCGTCGTCGACGCCGTCGGCGTGGCGGGCGAGGTCGGCGATCACGTGGATGACCTCGCTGCGATCGAGGTCGCGGGTCGAGCGCTCGCTGACCAGCAGCACCTGCTCGCCGTGCAGCGCGAACGCCATGCCGCACAGCTCGAGGTTGCGGGCCAGGAGGTCCGCGTGGAGCGCGGCGCGATCGCTGTCGGCCGCCGGGGTCATGACCGCGGCGCTGACCCGCAGGTGCGGCGCGTCGGCGTGGCGGCGCAGGCACACGGTCACCGCGGCCGAGCCCTGCAGGACCTGCCAGGTCCGCACCGTCGCCGGATCGTCGAGCTCGCTGGTGTCGGGATCGTGGCCGAGGCTGCGCAGGGCCTGCTCGATGAGGCCGATGGCCGAGGTGGCGTTGGTCTCCCAGGAGTTGTCGAAGAGCTTGGCCACCATCGCCAGCGATCGTAACGCGAACGCTGGCGCGGTGCGCGGTCCCGGCCGGCGATCGTGGTCGGCCCCGCGAGCCGGCGCCCGCGGGTGCCGGGTCATGACCCCGGGGTGAAGCGCCCGGGCCGATGTGCCAGGATGAGGGCGATGACCGACGATGAGCCCGGCGCGGCCGACGACGTGCCCGTCGAGGCCGGCGCACCGCCGACGTCGGCGCCGCCGGTCGCGGACGTCGACGCCCAGGCCAGCGCCGAGCTGCCGCTGGCGGCGGTCGCGCCTGCACCTGCGCCACGTCGCCGGCGATGGTGGCTGGCCGCGCTGTCGGCCGCGGCCCTGGTGTTGCTTGCGCTGGTGGTGCTGGTGCCCCGGCCGTCGCGTCGGCACGCGGCGGTGGCGCTGCCGGCACCGCCGGGACCGCTGCTGCCGCTCGATCGACCGGGCTGGCCGCTGCCGGCGCCGGGCGACGACCAGGCCCGCCTGGACGGGGTCGTGGTCGACGGGCTGGGCCAGCCGGTGGCCGGGGTCGCGGTCACCGCCACTGTCGAGGCCGCCCTGGCCGGGGCCGGGCCCGCCAACGCCGGCGCGCCGTCGGTCGCGGTCGCGATCAGCGATGGCGCCGGCCGGTTCGCGCTCACCGGCCTGGCAGCCGGTCGCTACCGCCTGGAGCTCGCGGGCGCCGGCGTGTTCACCGCCGAGGTCCGCTTCGTGCCGGTGCCAAGCGACGACGTCCGCCTGGTCCTCGCGCGGCGGGTCGCGATCGTCGGCCGGGTGCTCGACGGCGGCGCCGGCACGCCGGGCGTGGTCGTGGCGATCGACGGCGACTCGCTCGGCGAGGTCCGGACCACGGTGTCGGCCGACGACGGCAGCTTCGGCTTCGCCGATCTGCCCGAGGGCACCTACCGGGTCTGGGGCGGCAAGGACGATCTCGCGGCCCGGACCCAGGCCGCGCCCCGCCTCGGCCGCGGTCCGTTCGCCGACGTCGAGCTGTGGCTCGAGCCGGCCACCATCGTCGTCGGTCGGGTGGTCGATCGCCAGACCGGCGCCGGCCTCGCCGCCGCGGTGATGCTGACGCCGCAGGACGGCGACGACGACGACGACGACACCGGCGACGAGGCGCCGCGCTTCGCCCGCACCGACAGCAACGGCGTGTTCCGGATCGAGGGCGTGCCCCACGGCCGCTGGACCGCCGACGCCTGGGCGCCGGGCTGGATCACCACCGGCAGCATCGACTTCGCCGCCGGCCGCGCGATGCCGACCATCGAGCTGACCCCGGGCGGCGTGATCGAGGGCAAGGTGATCGACGGCGCCGGTCGGCCGGTGGCCGGGGTCGCGGTCGCCGCGCTCGAGAGCCGGGGCGGCCGCGAGGTTTCGGTCGGCGCCGACGACGAGCGGCTGCGGCGGTTCTCGGGGCGGGCGCCGAGGCCCACGGCCGCCGACGTCGCGGTCGCGCCCGGGGCCGCGCTCGCCGGCGACGATGCCCGCTTCCTGCCGCGCGGCGAGCTGGGCGTGATGCTCGGGCCGATCCCGTACCCGCCGGCCGCCGGCAACGGCGTGCTGCGGACCGCCGCGATCGTCGACGACGTGGTCAACGCCGGCCTGGGCGGTGCCGGCGCGAGCGGCGCGGGCGCGGCGCGGCTCGGCGTGTCCCCGGCGGCGGTCGCCCCGGTGGTGCCCGATCCGGCCTACCAGCCGACCTGGACTACCGGCGCCGACGGCGGCTTCCGGCTCACCGGGGTCGCGGCCGGCACCTGGGTCGCCTTCGGGCTCGCTCCTGGCCATCCGCCGGCTCGCAGCAGGCGGCTGACCGTCCGCCTCGGCCAGACCGTGGCCGGCGTCGAGCTGCGGCTGGTCGACGGCGTGTTCGTCGTCGGCCGGGTCACCAACCAGCGCGGCGCGCCGGTCGCGGGTGCGCTGCTCGGGTTCGAGCCGGCGGTCGAGGGCGGCAGCGCCGACGACGCGCCGGTCGGGGCGCCGGGGGCCTTGCAGGCGGTCACCGACGCCGACGGCCGCTATCGCGCGGGCCCGCTGGCCGGGCCGACGACGATCCGGGTCAGCGCGTTCGGTCACGCCGACGCCAGCGCGCGCCTCGACCTGGCGTCAGCGGCCGCCGATCGCGCCGAGGTCGTCCAC
>JAYVSF010000007.1:0-7308 GCA_043775605.1 Myxococcales bacterium | reverse complement strand
TGGTTGATCGGCTCGCCGACGAGGAACGTCGGCAGCGCCTGCACGGAAACGAGTTTGTTTCACAAACTCTCAGGTGCGGCGGTAACCGATCGTCAGGTGCGGCGGTAACCGACCGCTGTCCAGAAGGGCACATCGTCGTGAAAGCGGATGCGCTCGAGGCCGGCGCGCTCCATCAGCGCCTGCATCCCGGCGCGGGTGAAGCGCTGCTCGAGGCGGGTGCCGAACCGATCGAGGGCGTCGTTGCGCATCACGTAGAAGCTGCGATCGCGGTAGGCCGACAGCGGCACCCGCTCGACGTCGACGCCGAGGCGCTCGAGCACGCGCGCGGTGCGGGCCAGCGGCCAGTACACGCCGGCCGCGATCGCCTGGCTGGTGGCGTAGCGCGCGGCCGGCGGCAGGCGCGACACCCCGCGCCGCACGACGTCCGAGGCCCGCCACACCTGGCGGAACCACCACGGTCGGTTGTCGAACGCGTAGTAGAGATAGAGCAGGAACGGCGCGCCCGGCTTCAACTTGCGCACGCAGTCCTGCAGCCCGCGCGCGGTGTCGGGCACGTGGTGGAGCACGCCCAGCGAGTAGCCGAAGTCCATGCTGCCGTCGGCGAGCGGGATGGCGTCGGCGCCGGCCTCGTGCAGGACGACGTTGGCGCAGTCGGCGAGGTTGCGCCGGGCCACCGCCAGCGCGTCGGCGGCGGGATCGATCGCGTGCAGGGTGCCGACCCGGGGCGCGACCTGGCGGGCCCAGCGGCCGCTGCCGCAGCCGAGATCGAAGCCGACCGCGCCGGCCGGCAGCGCCGCCCACGGGAACACCGCGAAGTAGGCGGCGAACAGCGCGGCCAGCTCGTCGTCGGCGACCTCGCGTTGATCGAAGCGCCGCCACTCGTCGCCGAAGCCGTCGACGGTGTCCTGATCCCGGTTGTCGGCGCTGGTCATGACGGTGCCCGTCGTGCCCCAGCCGCGGCCGGCGCGCAACCCCGGAAGATCTCGCGGACCGCGTCCGGGCCGTCGCCGAGGGTCAGCTCGCACCACGCCGCCAGCGCCAGCGCGTGCCACACCAGGTACGGGTGCTCGGCCAGCCAGGCCCGGTGGCCGCCGTCGGCCAGCGCCGGCGACAGCACGCCGTGGCGCGCGAGCCGGTCGCGCGCGAACAGCCGGACACAGGCCGGCTCGAGCACGCCGCGCAGCCAGCGCTCGACCGGGACGCCGAAGCCCTGCTTGCGCCGCCGGGCCAGCTCGACGCCGAACCGGCGCGCGAACAGGTGGCGCATCACCTCCTTGCCGCGGCGGCCGAGGGTGAACGCGCGCGGCAGGCCGAGGCCGGCCTCGACGATCCGATGATCGAGCAGCGGCACCCGGGCCTCGAGGTGGCGGGCCATGGTTGCGCGATCGACCTTGGTCAGCATGTCATTGGGCAGGACGTTGCCGAGGTCGGCGGTCAGCGTGCGCTGCAGGCGATCGCCGCTGGCGCCGGCGAAGCGCGCGGCCACCGCGTCGACCAGCGCGGCGCCGCCCGGACGCAGCACCAGCGGCGCCGTGCGGGCCAGCGACGCGACCTGGGTCAAGGCGACATAACCGGCGGTGTCGTCGCCGGCCAGGCCGCGGCCGAGGCGGCCGACGGTGCGCAGCAGCTCGCCGAGCCGGGTCGTGCGATCGGTGCGGGCCGGCAGCCGGGCCAGGACCGCGGCGACCAGGGCGCGCGCGCCGGGCACGCGATCGGCCGCGTCCCACAAGCTCACGATGCGGTGCTTCTTGTAGCCGGCGAAGATCTCGTCGCCGCCGTCGCCGCCGACCGCGACCTTGTGGCTCTTCGCCACCAGGCGGGCCAGCACGTAGGTGGCCAGGCTCGACGAGTCGCCGAACGGCTCGTCGTAGGCGCACAGCGCGTCGGGCAGGGCGGCCAGGAACGCGTCCTCGTCGAGCACCTCGATCTCGAGCGCGATGCCGAGCTGGCCCGCGACCGCGCGGGCGTGGGCCGACTCGTCGAACCGCGGATCGACGAAGCCGATCGTGAACGCGCGCACCGGCCGGGCGCTGGCGTCGGCGACCGCGGCCAGCACCAGCGACGAGTCGATGCCGCCCGACAGGAAGGCCGCGACCGGGACGTCGCTCTCGAGGTGCTCCTTGCCGGCGCGGGCCAGCAGCGGGCCGATCAGATCGGCGGCCTCGTCGATCGTGCGGACCGAGGCCGCGGCCGGATCGGCGCGGGGCCGGTAGTAGACGGTGGTGGTGGCGACGCCGGTGGTGAGGTCGAGCTCGAGGCGCGCGCCGGGCGGCAGCCGGGTGATGCCGCGGTGGATCGTGCGGTCCTCGGGCACGTAGCCCCAGGCCAGCATCGCGTGGGCAGCGTCGGGATCGATCGCCAGCGCGCCGGGCAGGTGGGCGGCGGCCGCGCGCACCGGCGCCAGCTCGGAGCCGAACACCAGCGCGCGTCCAGCCCGGGCGACGTGCAGCGGCTTGACGCCGAACCGATCGCGACTGAGCACGAGCCGGCGGCGCCGACGATCGTGGAGCGCGAGCGCCCACATCCCGACCAGGCGCTGCTCGAAGCCGGCCGGGTCGCGGTCGTACAGGCGCAGCACCACCTCGGTGTCGCTGTGGGTGGTGAAGCGCACGCCGTCGGCCTCGAGCTCGGCTCGCAGCGCCGGCGCGTTGTAGACCTCACCGTTGTAGACCATCGTGACGTCGCCGGCGGTCATCGGCTGCACGCCGCCGGTGACGTCGACGATCGCCAGCCGGGTGTGGGCCAGGCCGACCCCGGCCGCGAGGTGGACGCCGTGGCCGTCGGGGCCGCGGTGGGCGAGGCTGCCGGTCATCGCCGCCAGCAGCCGGTGGGCGTCGCCGTCGGCGAGCTCGAGCTGCGCGAAGCCGGCGATGCCACACATCGCAGCCACTGTAGCATCGTCGGCCGCGCCACCGACGGCGCCGGTGGCGGGACGGTGGTACGGTCGGCGACCGTCGCGATGAAGATCGTCGTCACCGCCGAGTACCACTACCTCGCCACCGGCGATGGCGTGATGGTCGACGGCAAGTGCGACTACGCCTACTGGGCCCCGTTGCTCGAGGTCTTCGACGAGGTCGGGGTGTTCTCGCGACTGGTCGCGGGCACCCGGGCGGCGGCGTCGCGCGCGGTCGAGGGGCCGGGGGTGCGGCTGCTTTCGGCGCCTGACTTCGTCGCGACCCGGGGCCTGATCGCGGCCGCGCCGGGCCTGGCCGCCGCCGCCTGGCGGGCCGCGCGCGCCGGCGACGTGTTCCTCCTGCACGCGCCCGGGATCATGGCCAGCGCGCTGCGGCCGGCGGTGGCCCTGGCCCGCAAGCCCTACGGCGTCGAGGTGGTCGGCGATCCCCGCGGCAGCCTCGACGGCGCCGGCCGCTTGCTCACCGCGCTGCGCGGGCTGGCCGGCCGCGAGCTGCGGGCGATGGTCGCGGGCGCGGCCGCGACTCGCTACGTCACCCGCCGCCACCTGCAGGAGCGCTTCCCGCCCCGGGCCGGCACGCCGTCGTTCGTGGTGTCCGACGCGTTCATCCCCGACGCGATCTTCGCCGGGGCGCCGGCGACGATCACCGACGGGCCGGTGCTGGCGCTCGGCTTCGTCGGTGCGCTCCACCGGCCGTACAAGGCGCTCGACGTCCTGCTCGACGCGCTGGCCCGGACCACGCGGCCGCACACCCTCGAGGTCGTCGGCGACGGCGGCCTGCGCCCGCAGCTCGAGGCCCAGGCCGCGCGGCTCGGGCTGGGCGCGCGGGTCCGCTTCCTCGGAACGCTGCCGTCGGGCGAGCCGGTCTATGACTTCCTGCGCGGCCGGGCGGCGCTGGTGCAGCCGTCGCGCACCGAGGGCATGCCGCGCTCGGTGCTCGAGGCGATGGCGCTCGGCCTGCCGTGCCTGGCGACCCCGGTCGGCGGCGTGCCCGAGCTGGTCGGCGCTGACGAGCTGGTCGCGGTCGACGACGTCGCGGCACTGGCCCGCGCGATCGACGCGCTGGCCGCCGACCCCGCCCGCCGGCGGCGCCTGAGCCATGCGAATCGCGAGCTTGCGCGCGACTACGGGGCCAGCGTGTCCCGGACGACGATGCGCCGGTTCCACCAGGCGCTGCGCGACGCTGCGCGCGCGTGATCCTCGTCGAGGGCGCGGTGGTCGCGGCCGCGATCACATTTTTCATCAATGGCAATCACGACATCGAAGATTTTTCAAACTTCGTGTTTGACATCGTCCGCGACACCCGTTAAACGAATATCACCCTCGCAGATGCCGCTCCCCAACCTCGGGCGCGGCGGTCGGCGAAAAAACCAAGAAATCAGAGAACCGAAACCCACCCTCGAACGTCTCAGGACCGCCATGACCAATCCCCGCCCATATCACCTCGCCACCTCGCGCACCTCCGCGTGCGTGCGGCGAGGCTTCGCGCCGGCCGGGCAAGTCGCCCTGGCAGCCGCGGCGCGGTGGCAGGGTTCCTTGAACGGTGCTGGCTTCGAAGGTTTCTGTCTCATCAGCAAGGATACGACCCCGGGGGTCCTCCCGACGTAGCTCGAGTTTCTCGACGCTGCGGCGCAAGGGCCACCAGGGGATCACCCGGTGGCCCTTTTCCGTTTCCGCCGTTCCTTCCGCGACCTCCCGACCCCTTCCCCGCCGCTCGAGATCACGCAACCCGCCCTGGGGCGGTAGACCGCTAGAGAGACGGGGCGGCCTGTAGAGCCGCCGTCTTCGGACCCGCCCAGGTGCGACTCCTGGACGCCCCACCACCCACGTTTCACCCCCTTGCCCGCGGCTCGGTCCGCGGGCCGGCTCTCACACCCAAGCCTCGCCGCGCCAGCCCTCTGGCGGGCCGAT
Source organism: Myxococcales bacterium (assembly GCA_043775605.1). Lineage (GTDB taxonomy): Bacteria > Myxococcota_A > Polyangia > Haliangiales > Haliangiaceae > UBA2376. Next base: position 2,483 of record JAYVSF010000007.1, on the reverse strand, counting down.
CGCGACCTCCGTCACCTCGTGACGGGGGCTGTGACTGCCACTGTCTGCGCCACGACATCGCCAGAATACTGACTGCTACCGGACTCGTCCAAAGGCAGGACGGACGGCTCTGACCCGTCAAATCCAGGTTCGAATCCTGGGCCCGGTGCTGCTGCGCCCCCTTCCCGGCGCGGCCCCGCCCGAGGAGCGTTCGCGCTCTGCTGGCGGGGCCGTGTCGACGGTGGCGGCTCTCTGACAACTGAAGAGACGAACGACGTGGGCGCCCCGCAAGGCGCCCGCAGGTCGCCGCGCCCCGCCTCGTGTGGGTCCGCGGCGACCGTTTCATCCCTCCCTTGCGTAGTGGGTCTGCGCGCTCGGTTGAAAGCCGAGAGGTCCTGGTTCGATCCCAGGGGGTGGGACCGTCGAGCCCGACCGTCGATGACGGCCGGTGCTCGAGATGGGTCGGTAGCAAATGTTGGCCTTGCAGCGGATTCTTAATCCGTCCCGACGTGGGTTCGATTCCCACCCGACCCACGATGCGAGCGAGGACGCGGGACGCGGAACGTTCCGCCGACCGTGTCCGAGCTCGACAGGTGACCCGGCGCCACCGGGATCACCGCCGCAGGTGAAGTGTTGTGGCGACACGCTGGCCCGCCGCGCCGGAATCACGGGTTCGATCCCCGTCACCTGCTCCAGGATGCCGTCCGCGAGGGCGGCGTCCGTGTGGCTCTGATGTAACAGCAGCAACCCGGGCCTCCAACCCGGTCGTGCGGGTGCGAATCCCGCGAGCCACTCCAAGCACGGGCCGTTGTGATCGGGTTATCGCACCAAATCGACATCCCCCGATCGTGTTCTCTCGTCCGTGTCTGCCGGTCGAACTCGCTGGGCGAGGGGTCGTCCCGTAAACGACCTGTGCGGAGTTCGATTCTCCCGACCGGCTCCATCGGTACTCCTCCTCGAGGAAGCGCACGCCGCGCCGCCCGAGTCCACCCATCACCCGAGCTGCGCCCACGCCGTGGGCCGGAGGTCCGCCATGTTCAAGTTCACCAAGTACTTCGCGACCAAGACCACGCCGCAGACCCACCGGATCCCGGGCTCGACCCAGGTCCCCAACTCGGCCGGCGGCTTCGCCTGGCCGGTCGATGACTGGGCGCGGCTCGACCGCTTCCTCGTCCTCGGTAGCGAGGGCGGCACCTACTACGTCAAGGAGCCCACGCTGACCATCGAGAACGCCGAGGCGGTGACCCGCTGCCTCGCGACCGCCGGGCCGCGCGTGGTCCAGCGGCTGGTCGAGATCTCCGACGCCGGCCGCGCGGCCAAGAACGACCCGGCCATCTTCGTCCTGGCGATGGCCGCCAAGCTCGGCGACGAGGCCACCCGCAAGGCGGCCTACGCCGCGCTGGCCAAGGTCTGCCGCACCGGCACCCACCTGATGCACTTCGCCGAGTTCGCCCAGGGCTTCGGCGGCTGGGGCCGCGGCATGCGCAAGGCGGTGGCCAGCTGGTTCAACGCCAAGCCGGCCGACGCGCTCGCGCTGCAGCTGGTGAAGTACCAGGCGCGCGATGGCTGGTCGTCGCGCGATCTGCTGCGCCTCGCGCACCCGCGCGCGGCGTCGCCGTCGCACGACCGGCTGTTCGCGTGGGTGACCAAGGGCGAGGTGCCGGTCGGCGCCGCCGACGACCCGGCCCTGGCGCTGGTGGTCGCGATGGACGCCGCCAAGCGGGCCACCACCTCCGAGCAGATCGTGGCGCTGGTGCGCGAGCACCGGCTGCCGCGTGAAGCCATCCCGACCCAGTGGCTGACCGATCCCCGGGTCTGGGAGGCGCTGCTGGCCGAGATGCCGATGACCGCGCTCGTCCGCAACCTCGCCACGATGACCCGCGTCGGGCTGCTCGGCAGCCACGCGAACGCGACCAAGACCGTGGTCGCGCGACTGGCCGACAACGGCCGGCTGGTCAAGGCTCGCGTCCACCCGGTCGCGATCCTGGCAGCGATGGTGACGTACAAGAGCGGCCACGGTGCGCGCGGCAGCGGCACCTGGAGCCCGGTGGGCGCGATCGTCGATGCGCTCGACGCCGCGTTCTACGGCAGCTTCCCGGCGGTGGTGCCGAGCGGCAAGCGGATGATGCTGGCGCTCGACGTCTCGGGCTCGATGACCGCGGGCACGGTGGCCGGGGTGCCGGGCCTGACCCCGCGGGTCGCGAGCGCCGCGGTGGCGCTGATCACGGCGGCGACCGAGCGTGACTTCTCGGTGGTCGGCTTCACCGCCGCCGCCGGTGGCTACGGCGGTCAGTTCGGCGGCGGCGAGTCGGGGCTGACCCCGCTCACGCTGTCGCCGCGCCAGCGGCTCGATGACGCCGTGAAGGCGATCGACCGACTGCCGATGGGTGGCACCGACTGCGCGCTGCCCATGATCTGGGCCAAGCGCGACGAGGTCGACGTGGACACCTTCGTGGTGTACACGGACAACGAGACGTGGGCCGGGAGCGTGCACCCGGCCCAGG
>JAYVSF010000006.1:0-3389 GCA_043775605.1 Myxococcales bacterium | reverse complement strand
CCTGGGCGCCGGTTACACCGCCCTGTGCACCGTCGGCTTCGCGCTCGGCGCCCGGCCCCTGGCCCGGTTGCTCGGCGGCGACGGCGATCCCGCGCTGCTGGCGGTGACCACCACGCTCATCTACATCAGCGCCGCGTTCCTGGTCGCTGACGCCGCGAACGTCATCGCCCGCGGCGTGCTGCGCGGGGCCGGCGACGTCCGCTACGCTGCGGTGATCGGCGTCGCGACCGCGTGGTGCATGACCCCGCCCACCGCCTGGCTGCTCGGCCGGGTCGCCGGCTGGGGCGCGGCCGGCGGCTGGATCGGGCTGACCGCGGAGATCGTCCTCGGCGCCGTGCTGCTGCGGCAACGGGTCGCGAGCGGCGCGTGGCGCCACGCCGCCGCCACGGGCTTGGACCGATCTCTACATGCACCCCCGGCCCGAGCTCCGCTCGGGGCCGTGAGCCGGCGACCGCTCCGCGGGTTCGATGTGCCGACCCCGTCACCCGACGCTCACCGTCCCGACCTGTCCGATTGCGAGGCTGTGCTGCCATGATGAGCTCCCCCACCCGCTCCCCCCAGCGGTCGGCGCCCGTCGTCGACGCGGATCGCGATCTGCTCGGGCGCGTCGCCGACTTCACGCTCGGCACCGCGGTCGTGCTCTGGCACCTGGCTCTGGCCGGCCGCGATCGACGGCGGCGGGGGCCGATCCCGCGCCCGTGGTCGTCGTCCCGGTAGCCGGCTGCTGACCGGCCGCGCCCGGTCCGACACCTATCGATGTCGGACCCCTGTGCTACGCCCGCGCGTGATGGGAGCCCTCGATACCGCTCGCGCGTCGTCCGCCCCGCTCGCTCTGATCTCGCCGAGCGTGCGCCGGGCCCGCGCGGCGGATCTGCCGGCCCTCGCCCGCTTGATCAACCGGGCCTACGCGGTCGAGGCCTTCTTCGTCGACGGCGAGCGTATCGGCGTGACCGAGCTCGCCGCGCTGGCCGAGCGCGGTCACTTCCTCGTGCTCGACCGCGTCGACGGCGAGCTGGCGGCGGCGGTCCACGTCGCGCTCGACGGGGTCCACGCCACCTTCGGCCTGCTCGCGGTCGCTCCCGAGTTCCAGGGCCTGGGCCTCGGGCGCCGGCTGGTCGCGCTGGCCGAGGCGCTGGGCGCGGCGCTCGGCTGCCACGACATGTCGCTGGCGGTCGTCAACCTGCGGGCCGAGCTTGGCCCCTGGTATCGCAGCCAGGGTTACCGCGAGGTCGGGACCGAACCGTTCGCGCACCCGTCCCGGCGCCCGTGCCACCTGGTGCGGATGGCCAAGCCGCTGGCGGCCGCCGCCAACTGAACAGCATGAAGTCCGGTCCACGCATGGCGCTCGCGCTCGGCGGTCATGGCGGTGCAGCCCTGACCCGGCACGTCGAGGGGCCGTCCGAGGCCCGCGGCTGAATCGACCTGGCTGGGGTATCCTACGCCCCATGTCCCCGTGGTCGCGCCCGTCCGCCGTCGCCGTCTCCCTCGCTGCCGTGACCGGGCTCGCCGGCGCCGGCTGCTCCAATGACGTGGCGCTCACCGACGCGCGGCCGCAGATCGACGCCGCGATCCGCGGCCAGATCGCGCTGAGCTGGAGCCTGGCCCACGGCGGCGGGCCGCTGACCTGCGCCGATGTCGCCGCGACCACCGTCACCGTCGATATCGTCCACGACGGCGACGCGTTCGGCGTGGTCGACACCTTCGCCTGCGACAGCGCGATGGGCACCTCGCGCATGGTCGGGCCCGGCCTCTACCACCTCCGGCTCAGCGTCAGCGGCACCGGCGGGACCCTCGACGGCCCGCACGCCGTCCGCGACCAGACCGTGCCGCCCGGCGGCGTGGTCACCGCGCCCGCGGTCGCCTTCGACGTGGATCCCAGCGGCGGCCTCAGGTTCAAGGTCACCACGCCGACCACTGGCAACTGCGCGGCCACCGCTGGCGGCGGCGCCGGCATCACCGCGATGCGCATCGAGCTGCGCGATCACACCGGCGCCTGCGTCCCTGCCAGTTTCGCGGTCGCCGCCGGCGCCACCGTGCCGGCCGGCACCTATGCGAGCGACTGCGTCGGCAGCACCTACGCCTGCATCGACGGCGATCAGGACGTCGCGGTCACCGGCCTGCGCTCCGGCAGCTACTCGATGGTGATGACCGGGTCGGTCGGCGCCGCCGCCTGCTGGCGCCGTCAGCCCAACGCCGTGGTCCCGGCCGCCGGCCGCACCGCCGACCTGCTGGCCCAGCAGCTGCTCCTCGCCACCGGCGTGCCCGGCTGCCCGACCATGTAGCCCCGCGCGCGGTCGCGCCCCGGTGCCGGGACATGGTGCTAAAACTTCCTGCGTGAGCAGCGGCCACTACCTCCCCGACCTCCGCGACATCTTCTTCCAGCTCTTCGAGGTCCTCGATCTCGGAGCCGACACCCTCGGCCACGGCAAGTTCGCCAGCTTCGACGCCGACGCCGCCAAGGACAGCCTGACCGGGCTGGCCGAGTTCGTCGACGCCCACTTCGCGCCTGCGTTCGTCGACGGCGACGTCCGCGGCGTCGCCCTCGACCAGGACGGCAACGTCACCATCCCGGCCAGCTTCAAGGCCGCGCTCGACGCCTACTATCGCGACGGCTGGAACAAGCTCGAGCTGCCCGAGCACCTCGGCGGCTTCGGCGCCCCGCCGACCGTGGCCTGGGCCGCGTTCGAGCTGCTCGGCGGCGCCAACGCCGCGATCACCTTCTACCTGCTCGGGAACTTCCACGCCAAGGTCATCGATCGCCTCGGCACCGACGACCAGAAGCGCCGCTACCTCGGCAACATCGTCGATCACCACTGGGGCGGGACCATGGTCCTGACCGAGCCTGACGCCGGCTCCGACGTCGGCGCCGGCACCACGACCGCCCGCCACGTCGACGGCGACGAGTACCTGCTCGAGGGCGTCAAGCGGTTCATCACCAGCGGCGACTTCGATCAGCCGGCCAACATCGTCCACATGGTCCTGGCCCGCCCGGTCGGCGGCAAGCCCGGCACCAAGGGCCTGTCGATGTTCATCGTGCCCAAGTACTGGGTCGAGGCTGACGGCACGCTCGGCGCCCGCAACGGCGTGGTGGTGACCAACGTCGAGCACAAGATGGGCATCAAGGGCTCGTCGACGTGCGAGCTCACGCTGGGCGCCGATGCGCCGTGCCGCGGCCTGCTGGTCGGCGGCAAGCACGACGGCATCGCGCAGATGTTCCACGTCATCGAGTACGCGCGCATGGGCGTCGGCACCAAGTCGATGGCGACCTTGTCGACCGCGTACCTGAACGCGCTCGAGTACGCCAAGGCGCGCAAGCAGGGCGCCGATCTCGCGAAGGCCGCCGACAAGGCCGCGCCGCGGGTCGAGATCATCCGGCACCCGGACGTCCG
>JAYVSF010000005.1:0-17162 GCA_043775605.1 Myxococcales bacterium | reverse complement strand
CCTGCGCGGCCTTGATCCCACCGCCATCGACGCCCGAGGGCGGTCCACCCCAGCGACCACGGATCGGCGCCTTGCAGGCGATCGCCCCGGTCCACTCGTGGCGGATGGCGTAGCGACCCTGGAAGTTGTTCTGCGCGTCGGGCCGCGACCGCTCCTCCAGCTTGCCGTTAGCCTGCAGGAACTCGCGGCCACCGACGATCGGCGGCGCCGCCTTGAACACCAGGTCGTCCTTGATGTCCTTGCCGTAGCGCGCGTGCAGCCGGGTCAGGACCGCATCGTAGGGATCGATCGACGCGCCGAGGACGTCGCCGCCGAGGGTCGCGAGGTCGCTCGCATCCAGCGACGGTCCCGGGCACGGATCGCAGCTGCCGGCGGTCCACGCGTACTCGGTCACCACCGCGCCCGGGTTCTTCTCGATCGTGCGGTCGAACAGCGCAGCGTAGAATTCGCCGAACTTGTCGCGCACGCTGTCCTTGACGTCGAGGTTGGTCGGGATCGTGACGTTGCCGTAGTTCGCGACGTCGTAGCGCTGGTGCGGCGCCAGGATGTCGACGATGAGATCCTGGGTGCCGCTCGAGTTGGTCAGCCCGAGCCGGATCGGCAACGTGAACTCGTCGGTGTCGTAGTGGAACCGCAGCGGCGACAGCTTGGCCCGCTTGTCGGCGTCGAACGTCACCTTGGTCGGATCGACCTTGGCGACGAAGAACTTCATCCCGGCCTCGACGTACGGCCGCAGGTACGGCGCGGCGCCCGGCGGGATCAGGTACTTCTCCGACCGCAGCCAGGCGTCGAGGCCGGCCGCGTCCTTGGCCGAAAGGATCACGATCTGGTACTCGCCGACCTCGAACTTCGCCTCGATCTTGACCCCGAAGTCGCCCTCCTTGACGTCCATCGCCGCCATCTCGCCCTTGCCGCCCGCCGGAGCCATCGCGTAGACCTCCTGCGGCGGCTCTGGCGCGCACGGATCCTTCTCCCAGTACTCGACCAGGCGCGGCGAGCCCAGCGTGTCGATCCGCGCGAAGACCGCGTTCGGCAGGATCTTGACGTCCTCCTTGTGCAGCACCGTCGGCACCGGGATGACCAGCGCGAACGCCTCGGGCGGCCCCTTGTAGTTGTTCTGCATCGACAGCACAGTCCGCGTGCCCTCGCGCATCAGCACGACCTGGGTCGCGTCGTTGAACATGTCGCCGCCGGCGCCGTTGACGTAGAAGCCGCAGAACGCCTGCGCGCGCGGCGCGGCCAGCGCGGTCGCCGCCAGCAAGGCAGTCGTCATCCAGATCGTGCGTGTCATCTGATTCCTCCGATACGAAAACTTGAAACAACGTGGTCGTGGTCGTGAACGTCGGCGGCGACGGCGACGTGGTCGATCTCCCGGTCTCGCTCAGCGCCGCTTGCGCCGCCGGACCGCGAACAGCACCCCGAACAGCACCATCGCGCCGCTGGTCGCCGCCGCCGCGCCGCCCGCGCTCTGGCAGGTGCAGCCCGGGTACTGGGCCTTGTTCACCGACGGCAGCGTCGGCTTGTCGCTGGCGACCAGCCCGAGCTCCGGCACGTCGTGGGCCACCACCATCGGCAGATCGATCGCCCCGCGCGGCGCGAACGCCAGCCCGGTCGCCGCGATCGGCTGCGGCGGGTCACCGCCGGGCGGTCCACCCCAGCGCCCGCGCTGGGGATCGGTGCAGGCGATCGCGCCGGTCCATGCGTGGCGGATCGCGTACCGGCCCTGGAAGTTGTTCTGCGAGTCGGGCCGCGCGCCCTCCTCGAGCTTGCCGCCGTCCTGCAGGAACTCGCGGCCGCCGACGATCGGTGGCGCCGCCCGGAACACCAGGTCGTCCTTGACGTCGCCCTTGCCGTAGCGCGCGTGCAGCCGGGTCAGGACGAAGCCGCCGTAGCCGTAATCCTCGCCGCCCTCGCCGAGCACGTCGGCGCCCAGCGTCGCGAAGTCGGAGTAGTCGAGGGTCGGGCCCGGGCACGGATCGCACGACGACGCGTCCCAGGCGTACTCGGTGACCACCGCGTGCGGGTTCCGGGCCAGCGTGCGATCGAACAGCGCGGCGTAGAACTCGCCGAACCGGGCCTTGGCCTCGTCCTTGACGTCGAGGTTGGTCGGGATCGTGACGTTGGGGTAGTTGGCGACCTCGTAGCGCTGGCCGGGCGCGAGGATGTCGATGATGAGATCCTGGGTGCCGTTCGAGTTGGCGAGGCCGAGCCGGATCGGCAGCGTGAACTCGTCGGCGTCGTAGTGGAACCGCAGCGGCGACAGGGTCGCCATGCCATTGGCGAACGTGACCTTCTTGGGGTCGACCTTGGCGACGAAGAACTTCCACCCGCCCTCGACGTACGGCCGCAGCAGCGGCTCGGCGCCCTTGGGGATCTTGTAGCCTTGGTCGTGCAGCCAGTGATCGAGCCCGGTCGAGTCCGACGCCGACAGGATCACGACGTCGTACTCGCCGACCTGGAACCGGGCCTCGACCTTGACGTGGTACGAGTCGTCGGACGCGGCCCCGGCGAGCGCTTCGTACGCCATCGTCGGCGCCGGCATCGGCCCGTACTCGTAGTCGAGCTCGGGCTGGCAGGGGTCCTGCTCCCAGTACTCGACCAGGCGCGGCGCGCTCATGCCCTCGACCCGGGTGAAGACATCGGCCGGCAGGATCTTGACGTTGTCCTTCTGCAGCACGACCGGCACCGGCACCACCATCGCGAAGTCCGCGGGCGGGCCCTGGTAGTTGTTCTGCATCGACAGGACGGTGCGGGTGCCCTGCCGCATCAGCACGACCTGGGTCGCGTTGTTGAACAGCTCGGCACCGCCGCCACCGACGTAGAAGCCGCAGAACGCGTCGGCGGCGGTCGGGACGAGGGCGAGCGCGGCGGCCAGGGCGGCGGCGCTGATCCAGCGAGCGGAGGTCATGTCAGTCTCCTGGGAAAGCCGGAGGTGCCGGCGCAACGGCCTGGGTTCGCGGTCCTGCCGCGCAGGGCGTTCGAGCGCCGATGATAGACAAACGCACGCAGGCCGTCCTTGGACCTACCCTTTCGTTTTCTGATTGTCGTCGCCCGCTTACGATCGCCGCGCGACGTCGATGGCGTCGAGCGGCCCGTTGTAGTAACGTTGCTACATGGCCGCTCGGAGAGGATCATCTGCCGTCACGAAGCTCTCGAGCCGCGAGTTCAACCAGGACACGAGCAAGGCCAAGCGAGCGGCGAAGCGCGGCCCCGTGATCATCACCGATCGCGGCCGGCCGTCGCACGTACTGCTCACCATCGAGGAGTACCAGCGGTTGGTTGGACCGGCGCCCAGCATCATCGACCTGCTCGCGATGCCCGGTGCCGAGGACCTCGAGCTCGACGTGCCGCGCCTGCGCGGTCTCTACCGGCCGGTCGACCTCTCCGCTTGATGTTCGTGCTCGATACCAACGTCGTCTCGGAGCTGCGCAAGGTCAAGGCCGGCAAGGCCGACCGCAACGTGGCGGCCTGGGCGGTACGGGCTTCGACGACGAGCCTGTTCGTCTCGGTCGTCACCATCCTCGAGTTGGAGCTAGGCGTGCGCTTGCTGGAACGCCGCGATCCGCGACAGGGCGCGGTGATGCGGACCTGGCTGGACGAAGCCGTGCTGACCGCCTTCGCCGGCCGGGTCCTGCCGATCGACACGCCCGTGGCGCTGGAGTGCGCGAGGCTACACGTGCCCGATCCGCGCGCCGAGCGCGATGCCCTGATCGCGGCCACCGCGCGGGTCCACGGCATGACCGTGGTCACCCGCAACGTCGCCGACTTCGCCGCGACCGGCGTGAACCTGTTCGATCCCTGGCTCGATCGATCGGGGTGACGCTACCTGGCGGAGCGGGCCCGATCGCGGCGGGCCGCGGTCCACAGGGCGTAGACGAGCGTGATCACCGCGACGAACGCGAGCCACACCAGCGGCGACGACACCTTGCCCACGCCCGGCAGCGTCACGGTGTTGAGCAGCGGGCTGGTGAAGGCGAAGTACAGCATCCAGCCCGACAGCGACACGAAGATGGTGGCGGCGAGGAGCGCAACGATCCCGGGGCGATCGTCGGGCGACGCGTCCGGTCGTGGCCAGAACTGCAGCTTGAACACCCCGAGCGCGGTCAGCGCGGCCAGGAGCGTGAGCACCGCGCCGACCGTCGAGATCGCCCTGATGAAGCTGGTGGTCATCGCCACCGTCACCGCGATCGCGCCCTGCAGCACCACCGACCAGCGCGGCGGCCGACCGTCCTCGCCGGCGAAGATCTTGGGCAGGTAGCCGTCCCGGGCCATCGCGGCGTAGACCCGCGGGCCGATCATGGTCATCGCGCTCGCCGCCGACAGCAGGGCGACGATCATGAACGCCGACATGAGCTTGGCGCCGACGCTGCCGATCAGCTCGCGCATCAGGAAGTGGCCGACGGTGACGCGATCGGGATCACCGCTGATCCACGCGCCGAACTGGTGCGGGCCGAGGTTGGTGACGAACACCCAGTTGACCAGGAGGTACAGCACCATCACCACCGCGCAGCCGATCATCATCGCCCGCGGGACGTCCTTGCGGGGGTTCGCGAACTCCTCGCTGGCGTAGATCGCCGCGTTCCAGCCGCTGTAGCAGAACGCGATGAACACCAGGTTGTTGAAGAACGGCGCCAGCGGCAGGCCGTGGGCGGCGGCGGCCGGGCGCCACGACGGCCAGGCGTTGACGCCGGCGATGAGCCCGACCCCGACGAAGCCGATCACCAGCGCCAGCTTGATCGCGACCAGCAGGTTCTGGCCGCGGCGCGAGGCCTTGAGATCGAAGGCGTGCAGCGCGGTGACCCCGACGATCACCGCGACCGTGACGATGCGCCAGTTGATCGCGAGCCCGAGCGTGTTGCTGTAGTAACCGACGAGCTGGCTATCGAGCGCGACCGGCTGCGAGAAGCCGACCAGCAGCGACGTCCAGCCCGCGAGGTAGCCGAGCAGCGGGTGCCACAGGGTCGACAGGTAGCGGTACTCGCCGCCCGAGCGCGGGATGGCCTGGGCGACCGCGGCGTAGGCGCGCGCGCCGGCCAGGGCCGCGATGCCGCCGACCAGCCAGGCCAAGAGGATGTGCGACGGCGCCAGGTTCATCGCCATGTAGCCGGGCGTGGTCAGCACGCCGGCGCCGATCATGTTGGCGATGACGATGCCGACGCCGGACCACAGGCCCAGCTTCTTGAGATCGCTCATCGGACCCTGCTGCGCCATAGCCGAACCGCAGGTTCGGCGTTCTGCTCTGTGTGAGGTCGGAACCGACGGCTGCGTCGGGACCGACCGATCAATCCCACCCGGTGACCGGGTCGGTCACCGGGTGTAGCGATCGAGGAAGGCCAGCGCATCGCGCCAGCAGTGGCGCGCCTGCCGGCGCCAGACCAGGGCATGAAAGGCATGGATCTCGTCTGGGTAATACCGCGCCTCGCACGGCACGCGCAGGCGGGCCAGCGCCTTTTCGAGGCGGCGCGTGTCGTCGAGCAGCGGATCGCGGGTGCCGACCGGGGCGAAGAACGGGGGTAGCTGCCGGTCGAACGCGCCAGCGCCGCCGACGATTCCCGGGGCCAGGGCGGCGCGCTCGAACGCGACCAGCGGATCGGCGAGATCGCGATCGGCCGGCGGCGCGTCGCCGAGGTAGGCCGACTCGACCCCGCGCATCACGCCGTCGATCCAGCCCGGCACCGGCCGGCGCTGGGCGAACCGCTCGGACCGCGAGACCTCGAGCAGCGCGCAGAACGGCAGCGCGGCGCGCGGCACCACGCCGGCGTCGAACACCGCGCGCGCATAAGGCTCGGCCCGCCGCTGCACCGTCGCCAGGGTCAGCGCGGTGATCAAGTTGCCGCCGGCCGACTCGCCGGCCACCGCGATGCGGGTGCGATCGCCGCCCAGCCGCTCGACCTCGTTCAGGAGCCACAGCCAGGCGGCGCAGGTGTCGTCGATCGCCGCCGGGAACCGATGCTGCGGCGCCAGCCGGTACGAGATGTTCACGACCAGGTAGCCGTGGCGGGCGAAGGCCAGGCCCATGATCCAGTGGGTGTCCTTCGACAGGATCTGGAAGGCACCGCCGTGGACGTAGAACACCACCGGCAGCGGGCCCGGCCGACCGATCGGCCGGTAGACGTCGAGGACGTGCTCGGCGCCGGCGCCCGGCCGGTAGCGGAGGTCGGGCTCGACCTCGACGCGATGGTGGGCGGGCCGCGCCCGCGGATGCAGCCGCCCGGCCCGGGCCAGCGTGCTCAGCAGCGTGGTCGACAGCGCATGCACCACCCGCCCACGCGCCCGCCGGAGCGCGTCGCGCGACATCGTGGGGAACATCGCCTCCGAGTGTAGCGCCAACGCGGCGGGATCGTCAGGGACTAGCTTCGAGCGTGACCTGGACCGTGCGGGCCTTGCCGTTGTTGACCAGCTCGAGGGTGACGGTCTCGCCGACCTGGTGCTTCTCGAGGACGTCGAACAGGTCGTCGGTGCGCGTGATCTCGACGCCGTCGAGCTTGACGATCACGTCGCCGAGGATGAACTGGCCGCCGCCGGTGGGCGCGGCGCCGACCACGCCGGCCTTGGCCGCCGCCCCGCCGGGCACCGCCCGCATCACCGCGACCCCGCGCACGCCGTAGCGGGCGGCGATGTGATCGGCCACGTAGTTGATGCCGAGCACTGGCCGGGTGACGTTGCCGTGGTTGAGGAGCTGAGGGACGATCCGGTTGACCGTGTCGACCGGGATCGCGAAGCCGATGCCGGCCGACGCGCCCGACGGGCTGTAGATGGCGGTGTTGACGCCGACCAGGCGGCCGTGGCTGTCGAGCAGCGGCCCGCCGCTGTTGCCGGGGTTGATCGGCGCGTCGGTCTGGATCACGTCGCTGATCCGGCGCTGGGTCACCGACTTGATCTCGCGGCCGAGGCCGCTGATCACGCCGGTGGTCAGGGTCTGGTCGAGGCCGAACGGGTTGCCGATCGCCAGCACCTTCTGCCCGACCAGGAGATCCGACGAGGTGCCGACCGCGATCTTGACGAGGCGCGACGGCGGGGCGTCGATCTTGACCACCGCGAGATCCTTGTCGGGGGCGGCGCCGACCACCTTGCCCTCGTAGGTCGTGCCGTCGGCGAGGGTGACCCGGGTGGTCGACGCGCCCTGGATGACGTGGAAGTTGGTGACCACGTGGCCTTGCTCGTCCCAGACGATGCCGGTGCCGGTGCCCTGCGGGATCTCGGTGACGTCCATCGAGAACGCGTCGCGCTGGATCGCGATGTTGGTGATGTGGACGACCGACGGCGACGCGGTCTGGAACACCGAGATCGTGGCCTTCTCGTCGGCGCCGAGGTCGCCGGAAGGGATCGTGACCGGGCGCGGCTCGTAGACGATCTCGGGCGCGGCGCGGCGCTGGCGCAGCACCGTGAACACCAGCGCCGCCGCGCACAGCAGCAGCAGCACGGCGAGGATCTTGGTGATCGAGCCGCTGTCACGATCGCCGGCGGGACCGTCGGGTGGGTACGCCATGCTCGCCAGCATGCCATGTCCCGACCATGGTGGCAGGGACCGGCTCCGCGCCAACGCGCGATCCGCGCGTTGGCCGGTAGGTCCAAGGCCGTCGCGGCCCACGGGGGGCCAGCCAGCTCGCCGTTCACGTCCCCACCAACCTGGCCCGGACCGCGGTTGTTCCCGGCCGCGGGCGGTGATCGGGCTCGATCAGGCGGCGAGCGCTTCCCGCAATGCCCGGCGGCCGCGGAACGTCCGGATCTTCACGGTGGCCAGCGACAGACCGAGCGCGCGGGCAACCTCGTCCTCCGAGCGATCGTCTTCGAACCGCAGCTTGAGGACGTCGCGGTAGCGCGGATCGAGCTGCTCGAGCTGTCGGCGGACCCGCGCGGCGGCCATCGCGGAGCCGACCTCCTGCTCGGGGTCGGGGCCAGGCGCCGGCAGATCGAGGGCGGCGCCGTCGTCGCCGTCGGAACCGATCCGATCGGTCACCCGGTTGCGACGCCGGCGGCGCAGGTGGCTGAGCGCGGAGGTCGAGGCGATCCGGTAGAGCCAGGTCCGGTAGCTCGAGGTGCCGCGGAAGGCGGCGCGGTGGCGGAACGCCAGCAGCAGGGCGTCCTGGGTGACGTCCGCGGCGGCGTCGTCGTCACCGACGATCCGGCGGGCGACGGCGTAGACGAAGCCGCGGTCGGCGGGCGTGAAGCTGACGCGATCCGAGAGCCGCTCCGTTGAATCGTTCATAACGTCCAATAGTGGCCACGATGTTCGACTCGGCAAGGACGATCTGAACGATTTATTCAAAAATCGTTCACGGGATCCCGGGCGGCCAGCTCGCACGGCCCACCTGCGGGGGTCGTGTAACGTGGCCAAGCGGGCCGGCGTCCAACCGCGAACCCCATGAAACGCTTGCTGTCCCCGCGTGACCTCGCCGATGCCATCGGGGTCTCCGAGTCATCGCTCAAGCGCTGGGCCGACGCCGGCAAGATCCAGGTGTCGCGCACGGAGGGCGGCCACCGGCGCATCCCGCTGGCCGAGGCGGTACGGTTCATCCGTGACACCGGCGCGGTGGTGGTCCGGCCCGACGTGCTCGGCCTCGGCGAGGTGGCCGCGAACGAATCGACCGATCCTGACGAGGCGCTGTTCCAGCATCTCCGCGAGGGCCGCGGTCGCGAGGCGCGCGGGCTGCTCATGGCGCGCTACCTGGCCGGCGAGTCGATCGCAGCGCTGGCCGATGGACCGATCATGACGGCGATGGCCCGGCTCGGCGAGCTGTGGCAGCACGACCCGCGCGGCGTGTTCATCGAGCACCGCGCCACCGACTGCTGCCTGCAGGCGGTCACCAACCTGCGCTCGCTGTTCGAGCCGCCGGCCGACGGACCGATCGCGGTCGGCGGTGCGCCGGGCGGCGATCCGTATCTCTTGCCGTCGATGCTGGCCGCAGCGGTGCTGGCGTCGGAGGGGCTGCGCGCGGTCAACCTCGGGCCCGACACTCCGATCGCGTCGCTGCGCCACGCCATCGCCCACCACCGGCCGCGGCTGGTGTGGCTGAGCCTGTCGTCGCCGATCGCGCCCGCGCTCGATGACGAGGCCGCGGCGATGGCGCGCGAGCTCGCGGCCGCGCATCGCGCGCTGGTGATCGGCGGTCGCCACCGCCACGAGCTGGTGACCACCACCCGAGCGGCCTGCGTCGTCAGCTCGATGGCCGAGCTGGCCGCCTTCGCCCGCGGCCTGATCGCCGGCCACGCCCTGTGATCACGCGACCGTGACCGGCCCGGTCACGGCGTCGGCGCCGGCTCCTCGCAGCGCACCACGGTGAGCGGCGGGTTGACGCCCTCGGGCACCGACAGGTAGCCGAGCCCGTCGGACAGGTAGCCGATCGACTCCGAGCCGCCGGGGTTGGCGACCTTGACCGGCGTCGTCGAGAAGATCGACTCGAACGGCTGGCCCGGCGGCAGCGTGTACTCGTAGACGTGGCCGTAGGTCCGGACCAGCAGCTTGTCGGCGCAGGGGTGAAGGTCGGCGCCGGTCACCAACTCGGCCTGGGGTGTGCCACCGTCGGGAACCAGCGACAGGTCGGCGACGTGGGTCATCGTCAAGGTCGGCTTGACCCCGGGCAGCGGCCTCGGCCAGGGCGGCACCCGGAACACGCCAGCGTGATCGCCGGCCAGCTTCTCGATCAGGTACAGGTCGCCGGTGTCGGGCCTGACCACGAAGGCCTCGCAATCGTGGCCCAGCCCGTCGGGGTACTCGACGCTGATCGTGTCGAACTCCGACAGCTCTGACGCGGTCACCGCGCCGCTGCGATCGAGGGTCGGCTCGGGGATGCGATAGATCGGGTACGGCGACTGATCGCCGGAGTTGTTGCCGACGTCGCCGGTGTAGACGCACCAGCCGGCTGGACACGGCCCGACCGCGACGTCCTCGAGGTTGCCGACCCGCGCGTTCGCGAGCGACCAGCTCGCCAGGAGCTTGCCGGCGCTGTCGACCGCGTGGAGGCTGACGTCGAGCGCGCCGGCCGGCACCGGATCATCGTCCTCGACGTAGTAGACGTCGTCGTAGCGGTGGCTGGCGGCGATGCCCGACAGCTCGTTGACCTCCGGGGTCATGACGTTGCCGGCCAGCACCGGCTCGCCGTACCCGATGCACACGCCGCAGGACCGGTGGGCGGTGTCGCCACACGCCGCGGCCGTCAGCGCGGCCAGCCCGGCGACCACGGTGACGGGGAGCGAGCTACGACCAGACGACAGGGCGAGCGACGAGACGACCACGGGCCGCGATGGTAGCGCGCGGTCGGCTCGCGCGGGTCGTGCTAGAACCGATCGATGTCGTCCCCGCCGAGCGGCGTGACTCTCGAGGCCGAGACCCGGTTCGGCCGGGCGCTGACCGCGCGCCGCTGGCGACTCGACAACGGCCTCGGCGTGATCGCGGTGGTCGATCGCACCGCGCCGATCATCGCCTACCAGACCTGGTTCCGGGTCGGCTCGCGCCACGAGCAGGTCGGCCAGACCGGCATGGCCCACCTGTTCGAGCACCTGATGTTCAACCAGACGGAGTCGCTGGCGCCCGGCGACTTCGATCGGGTGGTCGAGCGCACCGGCGGCGAGAGCAACGCCGCGACCTGGTGCGACTGGACCCAGTACCGCCTGGCCCTGCCCGCCCACGAGCTGGCGCTGGCGGTCCGGCTCGAGAGCGAGCGGATGGCGCGGCTGGTGCTGACCCCGGCCACGGTCGAGCCCGAGCGCGACGTGGTGACCAACGAGCGGCGCGAGCGGGTCGAGGACGACGTCGACGGCTGGCTCGACGAGCAGCTGATGGCGACCGCGTTCGAGGTCCACCCGTACCGGTGGCCGACGATCGGCTGGATGGCCGACATCCGCGCGGTCACCCTCGAGCAGATCCAGCGCTTCTACCGGACCTGGTACGCGCCCAACAACGCGACGGTGGTGGTGGTCGGCGACGTCGACGAGGACGCGCTGCTGGCCGCGATCGTCGCCGGCTACGGTCACCTGCTGCCGGCGGCGCTGCCCGAGCGGCCCGAGCTGGTCGAGCCGCGCCAGAAGCACGAGCGGGTGCGACGGCGGCCGCGGCCGATCGCATCGGACCGGGTGCTGCTGGGCTGGAAGGCGGTCGGACAGGCCCACCCCGACTGGGCCGTGCTCGAGTTGCTGACGACGCTCCTGGCCGGCAGCCCGTCGGGCCGGCTGCACCGCACGCTGGTGATCGAGCGCGAGCTGGCGTCGTCGGTCGACGTCCAGCTGACGCCGTTCCGCGATCCGTCGCTGTTGCGGGTGGCGGTGACCTGCGCCCGCGGCCACAAGGCGGAGGAGGCGCTGGCGGCGGTCGACGGCGTGATCGCGGCGCTGGCGGCCGACGGGCCGACCGCGCGCGAGCTGGAGAAGGCCAAGAACCTGGTCGAGACCGACTTCTGGGCGTCGCTGGTCGACGCCGAGGGCAAGGCCGAGGCGCTCGGTCACCACGAGGCGGCGCTCGGCGATTTCCGCTCGCTGTTCGAGCTGGGTGAGCGGCTGGCGGCGGTGACGGCCGAGGAGCTCAAGCGGGTGATCCTCCAGTACCTGGTGCCGGAGGCGAGGACGACGATCATCGCGGAGCCGGATGGCAGCGCCGAGGCGGAGGGCGACTCCGAGGCGGAGGACGAGTCCGAGTCCGTGTCCGACGCTGCGGAGGTGTCGTGAGCACGGGGGTCATCAAGGCCGAGGTGCCCGGGGCGCCGGTGTACGTGGCGCCATCGGGCGACGCGCCGCTGGTGTGGTTCGAGGTCGCGATCCGCGGCGGGGCGGCGGCAGATCCCGTGGGGCTCGAGGGGCTGCACCGGCACGCGGCGCTGCTGGCGCGGCGCGGCGCGGGCGGGCGCGACCGGACCGCGTTCGACGACGATCTCGATCGGCTGGGCGCGGCCCTCGACGTCTCGATCGCGCGCGACTCGACCACGGTGTCGGCGCTGAGCCTGACCCGCAACCTCGACGCGGTGGTCGACCTGTGTGTCGACCTCCTGGCCGCGCCCCGGTTCGGCGAGGACGAGCACGCCCGGCTGCTGCGCGAGACGCCGCAGGTCCTCGACGAGGTCCGCGACGACGACAGCGCGCTGGCCACCCGCTGGTTCGATCGCGAGTGCGCGCCCGGCCATCCCTACGGTCGGACCTCGCTCGGCACCGAGGCGTCGCTGGCCCGGCTCGAACTCGACGGCGCACGCGCGTCGTGGCGGCGGGAGGTCGTGGTCGGCAACCTGGTGCTGGGCGTGGCCGGCGACATCGACCTGGCCGGCGCACTGGCGATCGCGCGTCGACTCACCGAGCGGCTGCCGGCCGGGCCGGTGCCGGCCCTCGCCGACGTCACCAGCGCCACCGCGCCCCACGGCCGCCGGGTCGTGCTGGTCGACAAGGCGGATCGCACCCAGGCCCAGCTCCGGCTCGGCCACCTCGGGCCGCGCTACGGCGACGACGACACCGCGGCCTTGCTGCTGCTCGAGACCGGGTTCGGCGGGATGTTCTCGTCGCGCCTGATGCAGGAGATCCGGGTCAAGCGCGGCTGGAGCTACGGCGCCGGCTGCACGCTGCGCCGGTCGCGCGGCCGCCACTGGCTGGAGATGTGGATGGCGACCGCGATCGACGTCGCCGGCGACGCGGTCCGTACCACCCTCGAGCTGTACGCCGACCTCGCCGCCCGCGGCCTGCCGGTCGACGAGCTCGATCTGGCGCGGGCCTACCTGGTCGGATCGATGCCGTTCCACCAGGCTACCGCCCGTCAGCGGATGCAGCTCGCGGTGCGCGACGCCGTGTTCGGCCTGCCCGCCGACTACACCGTCAGCCTGCCCGGCCGGGTCGCAGATCTCGGCCCGGCCGACGTCGCCGCCGCCGCCGATCGCTGGCTGCGGCCCGACGACGTCGTGACCGTCGCGGTGTCGACCGCCGACGGCGCTCACGAGCGGCTGGCCTCAGCCGGCGCCGGGCCGGTCACCACCGTCGCGTTCGACAGCTACTGACCCGCACCGGGACAATTCTTCTGACGCCCGGCGGCCGGCGTCTGTCTGGTGGATCATGCCCTCCACCGTCTCCACCGGGACCTTGACGAAGCTGTCGTCCTTTCTCGCAATCGCGCTGGCGACGGCCGGCTGCGGCATCGGCTACGGCCAGAAGGTGCAGTCGGCGACCATCGGCCGCTACGACGGCGACTTCAACATCGACGGCGACCCCGGCTACGACGGCACGACCAAGTTCAGCACCACCAACCACACCCTCACGCTCTACGACACCTCCGGCCTCCTGCTGTCGGTGGCGGGCTCGGCCGGCTCGGCGGTCACGGCCAAGAACGAGGCTGAACACGAGGTGGTCGACGTCGAGCTTCCAGGCTGCGCAGCTTCGGCGCCGCCGCCGCGATCTGCTGCTCTCGGTCCCGCCGGCTCACGAGGTGCCGAGTGTCACACGTTCTGCAGGCCGCGGTCGCGCCTCGAGGCGCCGACGAGATCGCGTACCATCGGCGCGTGCGCTTCGGTCGTTCCCTCGTGTGCTGCGCGCTGATCACCGCCGCCGGGTCGCTGGCCGCCGGGTCGCTGGCCCGGGCCCAGGCTGTCGCCCCCCACGCGTCGTGGGCGATCTTGCCGTGGACCAACGGCTACGGCAGCGGCGGCTACGACACCGTCGCCCGCAAGGTCGTCAGCTTCCGCGAGCACGTCTACGCCCGCAAGGACGCCGCCTCCGCGACCCGCGAGCTCGCGTTCGACGTCTACTTCGGTCTGCGCGCCGGCGGCCAGAACGTCTGGCTCAACGGCCGACCGATCGCCGACACCGGCTGGGACGGGTCGGCCGGCATCGCCCGGGTGGTCCAGAGCCACGCCAACCTGCACGCGACCCAGTACTGGTTCGCGCCGTTCGCGGTGCCGGCGCCGGTGCTGATCGGCGTGGTCGAGATCGAGAACACCGGCAACGCGCCGGTGGCCGACGGCGCCTTGTTCGCGCTCGCCAACCTCCACCTCGGCAGCGGCGACGGCACGATCGGCGAACGCATCCGCTGGCAGGGCGACGCCTTCGAGGAGCGCGGCGCCGCCGGCCTGGCCGTGATCCGCGGGCTGCCCGCGCCGAGCCACCACGCCGCCAGTCCCGACAACCCCTACGGCATCGTCGCCGGCGGTGGCCGCCTGCCCGACACCGCCGACAGCGGCGTGCGCGACGACGCGGTGGCCGGCCTCGAGTGGGACCTGGCCGGGCTCGCTCCCGGCGAGAAGCGGCGGTTCGCGCTGGTGATCGGCCACGCCGCCGACGGCGATCGCGTGGCGCTCGACGGCAAGCTCGGCCTGGCCGGCGGCGATCCCGACCAGCTCCTGGCCGGCGCCCGCACCGACTGGGCGGGCTTCTTCGCCCGCGCCCACACCCCCGCGGGCCTGTCGACCGACGAGCGCGCGGTCCACGATCGCCAACTCGCGGTGCTGCGCATGGGCCAGGTCCGCGAGCCCGGACGCGGCCACGGCCAGCTGGTCGCGTCGTTGCCGCGCGGCATGTGGAACATCGCGTGGGTCCGTGATCAGACCTACGCGACCCAGGCGCTGATCGCCGCCCGGCTCGACGACGAGGCCCGGGCCGCGCTGACGTTCCTGCTCGAGGCCGGGCCGGGCGGCTACGTCTGCTGCGATCGCGACGGCGGGCCGTGGGTCGGTGCGCCGTACCGGATCAGCGTCACCCGCTACTTCGGCGACGGTGGCGAGGAGTCCGACAGCAACGCGGCCGGCCCCAACGTCGAGTTCGACGGCTTCGGTCTGACCCTGGCCGCGCTCGCCGACTACGTCGACGCCACCGGCGACACCGCGCTGATCACCGACCACGCCGACGCCGTCTTCACCCAGACCGCCGACGTCCTGGTCGGGCTGATCGAAGCCACCGGCCCGGCCGCGGGCCTCATCCGCGCCGACTCGTCGATCTGGGAGAGCCACTGGTACGACGGTGGTCGCCAGCACTGGACCTACACCCAGGCGGCGTCGGTCCACGGCCTGCGTGGCGCAGCCCGCCTCGCCGATCGCGTGGGCCGCGCCGCCGACGCCACCCGCTACCGCGCGGCCGCCGACACCATCGCCGCCGCGCTGGCCGGCAAGCTCGTCGATCCCGGCACCGGCATCCTCCGCGCCAGCCTCGAGCAGACCTCGTCGTTCCTCGACGCCGCCGCGATCTCGGCGATGCGCTGGAGCGTGCTCCCCGGGGACGGCGCCACCGCCGCCGCGACCCTGGCCGCGTTCGACGCCGGCCTGGCGATCGAGGTCACCGGCCACGGCTACCGTCGCAACGACGATGGCGGCGACTACGATCGCCGCGAGTGGATCGCGATCGATCTGTGGATGGCCGAGGCCTGGCGCGTCGCCGGCCAGCCCGCCCGGGCCGACGCGTTGATCGCCTGGGTCACCGCCCAGGCCCGCGCCAACCTCGACCTCGTGCCCGAGAACTACGACCGGGTCACCGCCGACTACCTGGGCGAGATCCCGATGGTCGGCTTCGGCGCGGGCGCCTACGTCAGCGCGCTGTGGCAGCGCGGCTTCGGTGGCCCGACGATCGACGCCGGAGTCGACGTCGACGGTGGCCCTGACGGCGGCCCGGCGATCGACGGCGGCGCGGGCGGTTGCTGCCAGACCGGCGGCGGCGAGCTCAGCGCCCTGCCCCTGGCCGGCGTCGTGCTCGGCCTGCTCGTGCGCCGACGACGAGCCTGATCGGAGGGTGTGAGCCTTCGCTCACGCCCTCACATCGATCGGTCGGTCCCGGCGAGGACGCCGGTGCCGCCCTCCACCGAGGAGAGCCGGCTCGCGTTGCTCGCCTCAGTCGGGCGCGTCCGCGGGGTCGACCTCGGCGGGCGCGACCTCGTCGGTGTTGGGCCGCGCCGCGATCTCGACCCGGCGGACGTGAGCCGGCGCCTTGGCCTTGTCCTCGGCCGACAGCAGCAGGTAGTCGAGCTGGCCGAGTCGCTCGGCCTCGGCCAGCGCGTTGAACCCGCCGATGAACTGACCGCGCAGGTAGACGTACGGCACGGTGTGCTGCTTGGTCTCGTTGAGCAGCGGCAGCGCCAGCTTCTCGTGCTCCGGCTCCTCGATGTCGACGAAGTCGTAGTCGACCTTGAGCCGCTCGAGGATCGTGATCGCGCGTCCGGTCCACGGACAGCTCTTCTTGCCGTAGATCTGGGCCGGCAGCTCGGGCTTGCCCATGCCGACCGGCGCCGCCGGCTTGCCCGGGGCCGGCGCACCGGCCGCCACCGCCGCCGTGGTCGCCACGTTGTCGGCCTTGCTCCCGACCGCCGCGGCCGGCGCCTTCTTCACCGCCGGCGCGGCGTCCTTGCCGGTCCACTTGCCGACCTGATCCTTGAGCTTCGCCACCCGCGGGTCGTGCTGCCAGCGATCCTGCAGGTAGTCGCGGAGGTCGCCGCCGAGCTCGTCGGCGCGCTCGAACGCAGCCATCGCGCGGGTGCGGAGGTCGCCGAGCAGCTTGGTCGCGGGGATGCGGGGCATGGACTTGCACCCTAGCCACGTCGACGGCCGACGGCAACAGGTTTACGCGGCGCCGGCGCTCCGGACTGGCCGGCCGGCTGCGCTCGGCTACTTGCCGGCCGGCGTCGCCTTGGGCCAGGCCATGCCCTGGATCAGGTACGAGGCCGACGAGAACACAGTCGTGTCGAGATACTTGCCGAGGCTCTTCGCGCTGGCGATGTCCAGGTGGGTGCCGGTCGGGTTGTCGGGGTCGTAGAGGTAGAGCGTGCCAGCGTCGTTCATGATCGCCATCTGGTGGACGTAGTCGGGGCGGTCGTCGCCGTAGACGCCGACCAGGGCCAGGATCAGCCGCCCGCCCGGCTGCAGCGCCGCGGCCCGGGCCATCACCTCGGCACCGGTCTCGACCGCCGAGTTGAGCTGCTGGTAGCTCTCGAGGGTCGGCACCACCGTCTCCTCGCCGCCGCCGCCGCCGGCGTGGTCGTCGTCGCGCAGGTAGGCGTGCAGCGCCTCCTGGGCCCATGACAGGTCGCCGAACGTCGCGGTGCCGGCGCCGATCGCCGCAGCGACCGACGCGATGGTGAGCGCGGCGGCGTGCTTGCGCGTCGACATCGCGTCGAGCCCGGTGGCCTTGCCCTTGGCCTTGCCCTTGACCTGCGGCGCGTGGGTGTTGACGTACTCGACCAGCCAGGTCGCGCACGCGGTCGGCCCGGCGAAGATCTG
>JAYVSF010000004.1:0-4471 GCA_043775605.1 Myxococcales bacterium | reverse complement strand
GGCCGCGCCAGGCCTGGAACCTCGGCATGAAGGCCGGGCTCGATGGTCACGCGTCGCTGGTGCCGCTGTACCTGTGGTGGCTCCTGTGCGCGACGTGGCTGGTGCGGGCGCTGCGGCGTCCCGAGTCCGGATCCGACGCCGAGCCCGGATCGGCGACGGCGACGCTCACCCGATCAGGTGACGCGGGCGGCGAGGGCGGTGTCGATCCGACGGGCGAGATCGATCACGGCGAGATCGCGAGGCGCGACGGCCCGGGCCAGCGCGATCAGGTGGGCGGCGTCGTCGAGCTCGTCGGCCTCGAGGCTGGCGGTGGCGCCGGCGAGCTGGCCGCGGGCGAGCCCGGCATCGACCGCGAGGGCGCGGGTCGCGAGGTCGGCGCGGCGCGGCTCGTCGCCGGCGCGGGCGGCCAGGCGCGCGGCCTCGGCCAGGAAGTAGCCGGCCAGCTCGTGGCCCGGGCGCGCGGCGGCGGCGGCCTCGGCCTCGTCGATGGCGCCGGTCAGCTCGCCGAGCTTCTCGGAGATCTTGGCGAGATCGAGCCAGGCCCAGGCCAGCTCGGGCGAGCCGCCGACCACGTCCTCGAGCTGCTCACGGGCGGCGGTCAGCTCGCCGCTGGCGGTGAGCACGCGGGCCAGGCGCCAGCGCGGCCCCGGCGCGCGGCTGTCGCGCTTGAGCTGGGCGTGGAGCTGGGCCAGCGCGACCTCCTCGGTCAGCTCGCCGTCGTCGGTGAACGCGTCCTCGGCGAACTCGCCGTCGTCGTCGTACAGCCGGGCCAGGCCGTCGATCACGCCGTGCAGCCAGCGATCGAAGCGGGTGCCGTCGACCACGCGCTCGCCAGTGTCGGCGTCGCCACGCCAGACCCGGCCCTTGCGATCGAACCAGATCGTCTCACCCAGCAGCTCGCCGATCGGGACCAGGCCATCGTCGTCGACGCCGGCCGCGGTGGCCTCGGCCGCCGGCGCCAGGGTGAGGAGGTCGCCGAACAGGGTGCCGCCGTCGAAGGCGAGGTAGACGTCGCTGACCGTGGCCGGCCAGTCGATCGGGACGTCGACGGTGGGCTCGCCCAGATGGTGGAGCCCGGCCGGCTCGCGCTCGAGGGCGGTCATGATCCGATCGACGGTGGTGTCGTCGTCGTCCTCGCCGCCGCGCTGCTTCCGGCTCACGGTGCGGAACGCACCTGATCGAGGGCGCCGACCGCGACCACCGGCTCGCCAGTGGCGTCGATGCCGCGGAACACCGCGAGGGCGCGGCGGGTCCCAGCCGGCAGGGTCGCGCTGCCCAGCGCACCGCCGGCGCTGGCGCTGGCGACCGGCGTCGTGACCACGATGGTCCGCACGCCGCGACCGTCCTCGGCCAGGATGGTGACCGTGCCGGCGCCCAGCGCGAGGCGACCGGCGCTGGCCGCGACCACCCCGTCACTGGCCGCGAGCCCGAGCTCGCCGCGGAACAGCCAGCGCAGGAGGCCGGCCTCGTAGCCGGCGGCCACCGGCAGGATCGCGCCGGCCTGCTCGAGCAGGCAGTCGTCATCGAGCGACCACGACAGCGAGCCGCGCTCGACCCGGTACCGGGCCAGGCAGACCTGGTGCTCGTCGCGCAGGGTCGCGCCCTCGGGCTGGCCGGCGGTGACCAGGCTGAGCCGGGCGGGCACCGTCGGTGCGGGCCGGCGCAGCGCCGCCGTGAGCGCGGTGGCCAGGCGCTCGCGCGGCAACCGGCCGGCCGCGACCGGGTCGGGCAGGGTCGACGGCGAGAAGAAGCGGCTCGCGGTCCACGCTGCCAGGCCGGGCCCGGCGCCGTCGTCGGCGCCCGCGGCGGCGTCGACGAAGAACCGGCGCAGGCTGGGCGCGCGCACCACCTGGTTCGCCGCCGGCACGCCGAGCCGGCCCCAGGCGATCACCGCCAGCCGGTCCATGCGGGCGCCGCGCTCGCCGGTGGCGACGTCGACGACCTCGAGCTGATCGGCGGCGGCGCCGCGGACGTGGGCCGGCGACGACAGATCGCCGAGCACGTGCAGCATCGCGCCGGCCGCGACCAGCGCGCCGGCCATCGCCCGCGCCCGCTCACCGGGCGTCGCCGCGGTCAGTGACTTGCCGTACTGATCGACGAAGCCGGTCAGGCCGAGCGGGTTGTCGGCGGAGGTGACCCAGTCGAGCGCCGCCACGCCGTGGCCCGGCAGCGGACCGCCGCCGCGGACCCGGGCGCCGAACCAGTTGCCGACGCCACGGCTCGACCCACGCCAGCCGGCGCCGGTCGCCGGATCGAGGAAGTGGTTGGCGGCCCAGCTCGGGTTGGCGTCGGCCAGAGCGGCCCCGGCCATCAGCCAGCCCAGCGCGTACTGCTGGCCGCGGGTGTCGGGCACGAAGCCGTCGGTCGCGCTGAACTGGGCCAGCGACTCCATCATCGCCGACGCGTCCTCGGGCGGGATCACCAGCGGCTCGAACAGGCCGCCGCGCCAGCCGAGCTCGCGCAGCACGCCGTCGAGGTCGGCGGCGAGCCCAGCCTGCTCGGCGAGGCCGACCTGGGTCGGGGTGTCCCAGGCCGCGGCGGGACGGGCGGCGGTGGCGACCGCGACCGCGAGCAGCGCGGCGATCAGGGTCGGGCGGCAGTGGGCGTGGCGGTGGATCATGGCCGAGCTCCTGACTGCGCGCCCAGCGGCCACAGTTGCTTGATCCGGCCGTGGATGATCTGACCGAGCGCGGCGACGTCGTCGGTCGACGAGCACTGGCTCTTGCCGCAGGTGATGAGCACGACCACGCCGCGCTGGCCGTCGAGGAAGGCGACGCCGTAGATGTCGGCCTCGGTCGCGCGCAGCGACCGCGACGCGATCTCGTCGGTCTCGTCGACCTCGGGCAGGCCGGACCGCAGCTCGTCGTAGCGATCGATCGCGGCGGCCGGACCGAGCCGCCACATGCGGACCGCGACGTCCCAGCTCTCGGCCCGGCCCAGCGCCTTGAAGTGCTGCGACGAGTAGGTGCTGGTGTCGGGCTCGTCGCCGAGCGGGCCAGTCTCGAACTTGCCGTCGAACCGCGTCCGCCCGCCGATGTCGTCGGCGGTGAGCAGCTGGGCGGCGACCAGGTACGGGCCGTCACCGCCGCCGGGCAGGCCGATGCTCGGCGCGCGCGCGGGGTCGAGCTCGGCGATGGCGTCGCCGGCCTCCCACGCGGTGACCGCGGCGATCGCGCCGCCGCCGCCGAGGAAGCGGAGGTGGCGCGCGTGCGATGCCTCGGGCCGCCAGCGCTCGAGGTGGACCATGTTGTCCTCCTGCGCGAAGTCGCGGCGCGGGCCGAAGTCGTCGAAGCGCCGGTCGCTGCGGTAGCCGATGTAGCCGCGCTTGTAGACGATCAGTCGGAGGTCGGCGAGGCGGGCGCCAGCCGGGATGTCGGTCAGCTCGGGCACCAGGTAGTGGCCGGTGGCGTCGGTCGAGACCACGGCCTCACGGGTGCCGGCAGCGACGGTCAGGCCGCCGCCGCGGACCAGGCTCCAGCTGGCGAAGACCATCGCGCCGGCGACCGGCGTGCGGGTGGTGCCGTCGACGACCCGGCCGGTGAACGGACCGACCAGGGCGCCGGCGGTGACGCCATCGGGCCGGGCCCGGAACGTCGCCTGGCGCGCGGCGGCGTGCTGGCAACCGGCGACGGCGAGCCCGAGCGCGGCAAGTCCGACCAGGGCGAAGGAGGCGGCGCGGGTCTCGGTCGACGTCATGGGGGGCAGCGGGCGTGGGTGTATCAGCTGGGGTGACGCCATGCAAACCGCCTCGCAGTCCAGACCGCGGGTCTGGACGCTCTGCTCCGGTTGAGGTCGGGATGGAACGCTCGCGGATCGGCACCGTAGGATGGCGGCCGGCCTCGACGAGACGGGGGGCTTGTGCGATACGCTCGGTCGCACGAGGCGGAGTCGAGATGCGTTGCGTAAAGTGCGGTCACGACAATCCAGGGGGCGGGAGCTTTTGCCTCCACTGTGGATCGGCGCTGCTGGCGCCGGCGGCGGCGTATCCTCCGCAGACTCCCGCTGGCGGCGGCGGGTTGCCCGCGCTGTGCCCGAACTGCCGGATCGAGAACCCGCCGTCGATGCGGTTCTGCCGGCAGTGCGGGACCGTGATCGCGGCTCCGACGCCGCCGGGACCGGTGCCGATGGCGATGCCGTACCCGGGTGGGCCGCCGGGGCCGATGGCGATGCCGCCGATAGGACCGCCGGGACCGATGGGCATGCCGCCGATGGGACCGCTCGGCGGCCCGGGGCCGATCCCCGGCGGGCCCGTGCCGCTCGCGCCGATGCCAGCACCCGCGCCGGCCGTCGTCTCGTTCGCGCCGGCGGCTGCGTGCCCGCGCTGCAACGCGCCGACGCAGTCTGGCTTCGCGTTCTGCCAGCAGTGTGGCTTTCGCCTGGGGGCGCCCTCACCGTCGCCGATGCCGGGCCCGATGCCGGGGGCGCTCGCGTCGGTCCTCGCCGCCGCCGCCGCACCCGCGGGCGCGGGCGC
>JAYVSF010000003.1:0-12547 GCA_043775605.1 Myxococcales bacterium | reverse complement strand
CGTCGATCAGGCGGTGCTCGTACGTCGTGCCCTTGGCCTTGAACTTGTCGGCGAACTCCTCGTCGAAGACTTTTTGGAACAGATCCTTGAAGCGACCGTCGTACTTCTTGAGGATCGTGTTCTTGGTCGACAGGTAGACCGGCCAGCCGCGGTTGAGCCCGTAGGTGAGGCTCGAGCGGGCGAAGCCGATGATCGACTCGTCGAGGTTGTACATGCCCATGGCGACGCCGCCGCCCGGGAAGTCGAAGACCTTGAACTCGACCGGCGTGCCGCCGTCGGCCGGCGTGTACGTCATGGTCAGCTTGCCAGCGCCCGGCACGACGAAGTCGGTGGCCTTGTACTGGTCACCGAACGCGTGACGACCGATGACGATCGGCCGGGTCCAGCCCGGCACCAGCCGCGGCACGTTCGTGCAGATGATCGGCTCGCGGAAGATCGTGCCGCCGACGATGTTGCGGATCGTGCCGTTGGGCGACTTCCACATCTCCTTGAGCCCGAACTCCTTCACCCGGGCCTCGTCGGGGGTGATCGTCGCGCACTTCACGGCGACGCCGAACTCCTTGGTCGCGTTGGCCGAGTCGATCGTGACCTGATCGCCGGTGGCGTCGCGGTGCTCGATGCCGAGATCAAAGTACTTCAGGTCGATCTCGAGGTACGGCAGGATCAGCTTGTCCTTGATGAACTTCCAGATGATGCGGGTCATCTCGTCGCCGTCCATCTCGACGACGGGGTTCTTCACCTTGATCTTGGCCATCGGCAGGTCCTTCGCTGAGCTTGCGAGGGGCGACGTGCCCGACGCGGGCCCCTTGTAGCGCAGGACGGGCCGCCGGTCACGCTGCGGTCCGCCTGCCCGCGCGCGGGCGGTGAGGCCTACCGACGCGAGGTGCGACTAGCGGCCGCGGAACCGGGCGAGGCAGGCCAAGCCGGCGTCGTTGCCGATGGTGGACGACTGGCAGTAGGTGACGAGCTGACCGGCGTCATAGCGGCTGCCGGCGAGGAGGCTCAGGCACTGCTGGCTGGCGCCGTTGCCGATGAAGCCTTGCTGGCAGGCGGCGACGGCGTTCTGGGCGACGGCGCCGCTCGCCATGGTCTGGAGACACGCGAGGCCGGCCTCGTTGCCGATGAAGGCCTGGCTGCACGCGCCGATCGAGTAAGTCAGGTCGACGCGGGCGCTGCGGGCGAGGTCGACGCAGGCGCGGGTTGCGGTCGGGCCGATGAACGCGGCGTCGCAGGCCTGCGAGAGCTGGGTCAGGCGCCCGAGGTCCTCCTGGCCGTAGCCGGGCTGGCCGTAGCCGGGCTGGCCGTAGCCACCGCCGCGGTGGTCGCGATCGTGGTCGCGCCAGCCGCGATCGCGCCGGCCGCGATCCCGACGGTCGTCCCAGCGGCGGTCGTCGCCCCGACAGTCGTCGGCGCGGCGGCCGCCGTCGTCCCAGCGCCGCGAATCGTCGCGGTCGCCGTCGCGGTGGTCGCGGTCCTGGTCACGACCATCGCCACCGAAGCGTCCATCGCTGCCACCGCGTCCGTCGCTGCCACCGCGTCCGTCGCTGCCGCGGTCGTGGTCATGGTCAGCGGCCGCGACGGCCGGGCCGATGAGCATCACCATTCCGAGGGTCAAGGTTCCGATCGATCGCTTCATGCCCCTACAGACGCGGGCGGCGCGAGTTCATTCACCGTGCGCGCACCAGCACGACACCGGACGCTCACCGGTCGTGGCCGCGCTCCGCGGTCACGGCGAGCGGCGCGAGCGGGCCGGCGCAATCAGCCGGTGGGCGTCGGCGAGCAGCGCCGCGACCATGTCCCACGGCGGCTCGTCATCGACGACGATCGCGACCCAGCCGCGATGACCGACGTAGGGCGGGCGCCAGAACCGGTGAGGATCGGCGTCGATGAGCGCGGCCTGCGCGCCGGGCGGCGCCGGGAGCCACACCGACAGGTGCGGGCTGCCGTGATGGAACGTGTCGAACATCGCGAACTGCTTGCCGCCGACGCGCCAGGTCGGCTCGCCCCAGGCGAGGACCTCGATCGTGTCGGGCAAGGCCAGGCAGAGCGCGCGGACCTGCTCGAGCACCGCGCGGATCGCGGGCGTGCGCGGCTTGGGCGGGTGGGTCGAGACCCGCGCCGGCTTCGCGGCCTTCGCCGTCGCGGCGGCCGTGGTCTTCGTCGCCGGCTTCACGCCGGCCTTCACCCTCGCCCGGGCCTTCGGCTTGGTCGCCATCGCGCCACGATACACGCGCGGTAACCGCCGCCGTGTCACGACGTAGACCCGCCATGCCGCATCGGTCATCCGCTCGCTCCGCGCTGCCGGCGCTGGCCCTGCTGCTCGGCTGTGCCCCGGCCGCCGGCGAACAGGTCGCGCGGACCGGCGCCGCCGGCCCCGTGATCCTCGAGCTGTTCACGTCGCAGGGCTGCAGCTCGTGCCCACCCGCCGACCTCGTGCTCGCGCGCCTGGTCCAGGACGGCCACGTCGGCGAGCGCGCGGTCGTGCCGCTCGCCTTCCACGTCGACTACTGGGACGACCTCGGCTGGGCCGACCCGTTCTCACGCGCCGAGTGGAGCGAGCGGCAGCGCGCCTACGCCGCCGGGTTCGCCGACGATCGGGTGTACACGCCCCAGCTCGTCGTCGATGGTCGCGGCGCCGTGCTCGGCTCGAACCTGCCCGCGATCCGCGCCCGGGTCGCCGCCACCGCGGCGCCCGCGCTGCTCGCCGCCACCGCTACGTGGGGCCCGCGGACCGCGACGGTGTCGGCGACCGCGCCCGCTGACGCCGACGTCTGGGTCGCGCTGTACGAGGACGACGTCGCCACGACGATCGCGCGCGGCGAGAACGCCGGCACCCACGTCACCGATCAGCACATCGTCCGCCGGCTCGCGCGCGTCGCCACCGCCGACCGGGCCGGCACGATCGAGCTCGACCTCGACCCGACCTGGCGTCGACTCGGCGCGGTCGCCTTCGCCCAGGGCGCCGATCACGTGATCGTCGCCAGCCGCACCCTCGACGTCCGCCCTTGACCGCGCGCTACCAGAGCACGAGCACGAGGCCGAGGCCGGCGCCGACGTAGACCGCGCCGCGCATCCAGCCGGCGGTGAGCTCGAGGCCCAGGCTGACCGGTCCGGTGTCGGACCGGGCGGAGCGCTCGTCGGCGCCGGCGTCCTCGGGCAGGCCGAGCGGTCGGGACCGTCCGGGAAACCGGACAGCCGCACCATCGCGGCCTCGCCGATGCCGGTCGTGATCTCTGGGCCGGCGCTCACTACCGGCTCGACCGCGTGGCCGATGAAGTCGATCCGCCAGCGGGTCGGCGGTCGCTGAGCCTCGTCCTCGGCCTCCAGGCCGCCTCGAGCTGGATCGGCCGGAAGGAGAACCCGAGCGCGGTCGCCGGCCCGACCTCGGCGAACCCGCGCTCGGGACTCTTGACCAGCGCGAGGTGGGGCGCGGCGCGGACGAAGACCATCCGGTCCTGACGCACGAACCCGCTGTCGAGCCTGGGGCCCGCGAACGTGCCGAGGCCGGCGGTGCCGCCGATGCCGGCGATCAGTCCGCTGCCGTGGCCCTGGCCGTCGACGGCGACCCGGCCCGCCTGCTGCAGCACGTGGAACTCGACGCTGGTCAGCGGCAGCTCACCGTCGAGCGGGATGCCGAGCACGCCGCTGATGCCGAACCGCAGCGGCGCCCACGGCGCAGGCTCGGCCGCGGCCTGGCCGGCCAAGGTCAGCAGGCCCGCGAGTCCCAGCATCAGCACGGTCCGTGGTCGCGACATCCGGGCCAGTCTTGCACACGGTCCGCGCGCCGCCGAGGCTCGGCCGCGCCGGCGTATGCTGCGCGCATGAGAGCCGGTGCGATCGTCCTGGTCGCCGCGATCGCGGCGGCGAGCTGCTCGAAGAAGCGCGCGAACCCCGCGGCGACGCCACCCACGACCGCCAGCGCCGGGTCGCAGTCCGGCGCTGCGGCCGGCGCCGCTGACGCCAGCCCGCCGCCCACCGATGACCTCGCCGGCTGGCGAGCCGATCTCGCGCGGGTCGGCAGCGAGCTGCCCCGACGCCACCCCGCGCCGTTCGCGCAGATCCCCGAGGACGCCTTCCACGCCTCGCTCGCCGCCGTCGCCGCCGCCCTGCCGTCCCTCACCCGCGATCAGCGCGTGGTCGGCCTGGCCCGCGTCATCGCGCTGATCGGCGACGCCCACACCCAGCTCGTCCTCGATCCTCACGACCGCGACCGGATCTACCCGGTCACCTTCTACTGGTTCACCGACGGCCTGGTCGTCACCGACGCCGCCGAGCCGTACCGCTGGGCGATCGGCCTGCGCCTGGCCAGCGTCGGCGACCGCTCGGTCGACAACGCCGTCGTCGCGCTGGCGCGGACCGTCGGCTACCAGGCCGAGGGTTACCGCCGGGCCGAGGTCGCGTGGCGGCTGTCGTGGCCGACGTTCCTGCGCGGCACCGACCTCGCGCCCGCCGACGGCCCCGCCCACTTCGGGCTCGTCGATGCGACCGGCGCGACTCGCGACCTCGCGCTCGAGCCCACCGCCTGGCACGGCACGGCGCCGGCGCCCGCCACCCTGCCGCTCTACCGCAAGCGACCGCAGGCCTTCTACTGGTCGACCTACCTCACCGACTCGCGCGCGCTCTACGTCCAGTACAACCGCTGCGCCGACGCGCCCGATCTCACCGTCGCCGCCTTCGCCAGCGCGGTGGCCGCCACCCTCGACAGCCACCCGGTCGACCGCCTGATCATCGATCTGCGCTGGAACAGCGGCGGCAACTCCGAGCTGATCCGGCCGCTGCTCGACGCGATCTCGGCCCGACCCACGCTGAACGGCCGCCTGTTCGCGCTGATCAGCCGCCACACCTTTTCCTCGGCGCTGCTCGACGCCATCTACCTCGATCACCTCGGCGCGGTCCTGATCGGTGAGCCCGCCGGCTCGCCCGCCGACCACTACGGCGAGGTCCAGCTCCTCGCGCTGCCCGCCACCGGCCTCGCCGTCCAGCACTCGACCAAGCACTTCGCGGTCGCCGGGTACCCCGGACGCGCGCTCGCCCCCGAGATCCTCGTCGAGCTGTCGTCGGCCGACTACCTCGCCGGCAAGGACCCGGTGCTCGACGCCGCCCTCGCCGCGCCGGTGCCCGCGCCGCCTTCACCGCCCTGATCCTGCGGTCTTCACGGTCGCCGGCCTCATCTCACCCCAGGTGGGTAGTTGTGATCGGCGACCGAGGAATGGGACCCTGACGATCATGGCACGCTGTCATCCAGCGACGTCAGGGGCCGCGACGCGCGTCGGCGCGAGCGTTCGAGCGGATGCGACCGACGAGGAGAGCGCATGTGGCCATGGAGCGCGCTGTTGATTCGCAGGTACCTCGGCTCGATGACGAAGTACCGGCCCGGGCAGCCGACCGGGGTGCCCTGGGAGAACACCTTCTACTGGAACAAGAGCCGGCTGGGTGATCCGCCGGGCCGGGCGGCGATGACCGCGCGCCGGGCCGCCACGGTTCCCGCCCCGCTACGGTTGGTGCTGCCCACGACGTATGACCAGCTTGATGCGAACGATCGCGAGGGGCCGTTCGTGGCGTGCAACGTGCCCATGGTGCAGCTCGAGTCGACGCCCGCGGGCGTGGCGACGAGACCTCTGCCAGGCAGCGGCCCGCCGACGAGCTGCGTGTGGGTGCCAGCGCAGCCGGCGTCGCTGCCGCGTGACCAGCGCTTCCTCTACATCGGCACGCCCATTCAATCGGCTTGCGCCTTCGTCATCTACGCGAGCCCTACCGGGGGCTACCTGCTCTGCCACATCTGCCCGGCCCCGGCTCTCCGCATGGACAGCGTTGCCCTGGGGCTGGCGCTGTGTGGTGTTCCCGGTCCGCCCGGACAGCCCGTGCTGACCGTCACCGGCAGCCCGCCGACCGCGCCGCTCGCCGTGTTCGCCCGCGGCGCCCGCGACGACCTCGCCCCGGATCAGCCCACGGGGCCGAACGGTACCCGCTTGCTGAGCTACGCCTTGAAGGCCGTCACGATGGCCCACGCGACGGCCACCGGCTGGCGCTTCCTGGTCCAGACGGTCGCCGGCAACATCTGGGACAGCACCGTCACCGGCACCGGCGTCCTCTACCCGGCCCCGCCTCCCGCACCGTAGGCAGCGCCCATGCAGCCCGCCAACAGCACCGTGCAACCCGTCATCGCCGCCGCCCTCGCGGGCGCGCCGCTTCGAGCCGCCGACGTCACCTGGAACGGCACCGCGCTCGCCGGCACGGTGGTGCTCGACGGCGCCACCTGCGCGTTCTCGGCCAGCATCGGCGCCGACCCCGACGACCCGCAGGCCCTCGTCCAGGTGTCGGTGCCGCCCAAGGGCATCGGCGTCGCGTCGATGGTCGGATGGATCTTCGGCGCCGACCTGCCTGCCCTCGCGACCACCTTCCTGAACCAGTGGCTCGGCACGGCACCGCTGGACCTGCTGGCGGTCACGGTCGACCTCGCCGCGCCCGATCCCGCCGCCACCGTGACGATCACGCCGGCGGTGCGGCTTGGCTGGATGCTCGCGCGTGAGGTGACGCTGCTCGACGGTCACGTCGTGATCTCGGCGGGCAGCCTCGCGCACCTCGACACGTACACGCTCACGGTCGACGGCGTGGACTCCTTGTACGTCGGCGGTGGCCTCGACGTCGATGGCGTCGTCTGCCAGCAGCCGCTGCACTTCTCGACCGAGACGACCGACGCACAGTCCTGGTCCATCGCCCTCGCGGCGGCGCCCGGGACCACGCTGCCCAGCGTCGACACCATGCTCGCGGCGCTGACCGCGAGCAGCGCCCGGCTGGCGAGCGTGACGGCAGCGCTGCGGTCGTTCGGCATGATCGATCTGACGGTCGACGGCATCTGCGTCGGCCTGACCGTGCCCGGCGCCGGCACCGGCGGGCCGACCGTGTCGTCGTTCACGATCACCGCGACCGCCCAGCTCGGGTCGGCCACCGTGACCACCTCGGTCGACTTCGTGGCGGAGACCGCGTGGCTGCAGCTCGCATCGCCGGTGGCGGTGACCGCGTCGAGCCTGAGCGATGGCCTCGTCGACGAGGACCTGACGCTCACCCTGTCGTCCCTCGACGCCTTGGTCCAGCTCGCCCCGGCCGCGCTGCAGGCCTTCGTCACGACCAGCCTCGACGCGACCGGTGTGCCCGCGCTGAACAAGGTGCTCACGGCGCTGGGCGGTCAGGGCCAGGTGGGCCTGGTCGCGGAGTGCGCCGTCAGCACCGCCCCGGCCGGCTTCTTCCTGTCGCTGCGGCCGGGCGGCGCGGCCTTGACCCTGCCGGGCCTCGCGACCGCGCTCGGTCTGCCCGGCTCGCCGTTCGCGGGCTCGCCGTTCGCGACGCTCGGCGTGACGGTGCCTGCGCTCCAGGTCGGCAAGCAGGGCGACGCCTGGTCGCTGGCGGTGGCCGGCACGGTGGTCGACACCGCCGACAACGACGTGGTCTTCGGCGAGCTCGTGCTCGAGGTCTCGGACGCGGCGACGTCGGCCACCGCCTGGAACTTCGGGCTGGGCGTCGCGTGCGCGCCGGAGCAGACCCTGACGGCGCTGGTGCCGGGCCTCAGCGACGGTCTGCCGTCGTTCGTGACCCTCGATCGGCTGTATGCCGTATTCGCCACTACGCCGACGCGCTTCGCGTTCGCCGGCGTGGGCGGTGACGCCGCCTTCGTGGTGCCCATCGGGGCCGCGGACAGCTTCGCGTGCGGCGCGGCGATCACCGTCGACAAGACCAGCCTCCCCGGCAAGTTCCTGGCCGACAACCTCGGCATCGCCGACCTCGCGCTGCAGGTCGCCGGCACGCTGGCGGTGGGCACGTCGAAGTACCTTTTGCTCGATCTGACGCTCCAGGCCGCGTCGACCTTCACCTTCGCGAGCGCCGCCACCAAGAAGTACACGTACCCGCGCTTCGAGGAGGTGTCGCTGTCGGCGCGGTTGATCGCCACCGAGGTCGACGTGACGCTGGGTCTCGTCGGACGGGTCACCGTGTCCTTGCAAGACACGCTGCTCCGGCTCACCGGCGCCATCGATCTGCAGGTGGACTCGGTCGGCCTGGCGTTCAGCCTCGACACCGACCAGTCGGGCCTCTCCTTCACGTGCCTCGACATCTACGTCTTCGACTTGCAGTCGATGTTCCTGTCCGTCGACCTCGGCTTCGAGCTGGTCGACCCTGGCATCGGCATCGGCGCCGGCCTCGCCTTCACGTCGCTGTCGAAGCCGTCGACGACGTACCAGCTCTACGCCGCCTTCATGCTCAGCACCGCCGACCCGCAGAACTTCCTGGCGACGGCCTCGTTCAACCAGCTCCCCACGTTCGGCCTGCCGCAGCTCGTCGCCGACCTCTGCCCGGCAGCGGCGCCGCTCACCGCGGCCTTTGCCAGCGTGTCCTTGTGCGGCGTCGTCAATTGCACCTTCGCGGCCCCGACCGGCGCGGCCGCCGTGGATCTCTGCAAGCAGGCGGCCGCCCGCATCGTCCCCACGCCCCTGGGCGCCTATCGCACCGATTGCAGCCAGCCCGCTGGACCGTGGTTCCTCACCGACGACGAGACCGCGACCATCTACCAGGTCGAGCCGCTGGCCGACGGGACGGTGACGGTCACGCGCGAGCTCCAGCTCTACATCTGTCCGGCGCAGATCGTCACCGCGACCGGGCAGACGTTCCCACAGGCCCTGCGAATCTCGGGGCAGCTCCGGGTCCTGGACTTCGCGGCCCAGGCCTCGCTCGACGTCACCAGCAACGGGCTGTCGGGCACGGCCACGTGCAGCCCGGTGAGCTTCGGCGCGCTCAGCAACGGGCAGCCGGCCGTCACCTTGACGTCGACGGGCGACGCGACCGTGGGGCCAACGATCCGCCTCGACGTCGAGACCGCCGGTGCAAGCTTGAAGCTCGATGGTCAGGCGACGGTCCTGTCGGCGACCGCGAGGGTGTCTGGCACCGTCGATGGCGACGGCGTCTCGCTCCAGCTCGCGGCGACCTCGCCGATCGGGATCCTCGACGACTCGGTCGCGCTCGGGCTCACGTCAGCCGGGTGGACCAGCATGCGGCTGACCGGCAAGGTCAGCGCCGTGCTCGATCACCCCGCCATCACCGTGGACGGCTACACGGTGCTGCCCGCCATCGTGCCGTTCACGGTGTCGGTCACGGGCACCGCCACCGTCGCGATCGGCACCGACGGTGACGCGGCGATGACGCTGGGCGCGACCGTGCAGTCGGGCGGCACGACCCTGTACACGTTCGCGACCTCGGACGCGTTCACCATCGCGAGCCTGGCCGACTCGGTGACGGCCCTCCAGGACTGGTTCACCGGCAACGCCTCGGCCTTCTTCACCGCCGCCGTCCGGGCCGACCGGGACATGCTGGGCAGCTTCCTCAGCGCGGGCCTCGCCGTCGGCGCCGACGCGGGTCAGCAGATCGCGCTCGCCCTCCGCGACTTCTGCCAGCGCGGGCTGCCCGACGCGGCCAGCGACCTGTCGCGCTGGGTGAACGGCGCGTCGTCGTACATCGACAGCGCCGCGTACAGCCTCTACCAGGCGTTCGTGGCCAGCGGCCAGCACACCGCCAACGAGCTGGCCGCCGCGGTCCACAGCTCGTTTGGCGCCAGCGAGTCGGAGCTCGCGAGCGCCTGCGAGACCATCTGGGGCGCGAGCGGCCTGCAGCCGGCCGCCGATGCGCTGCAGTCGGTGTTCGGGTCCTCGGACGTCGCCAATGTGGCGGCGGCGCTGGCGGGGACCTTCTCGACCGCGCCCGGCCAGCTCGCCAGCGCGCTCAAGTCCGCCTTCGGCTCGCTCGGCATGGACGACATGGCCCGGGCGCTGGTCGCCGCGTTCGGCGCGGGCGACGTGCTCGACATCGCCAAGGCGCTGATCTCGACCTTCAGCATTTCCGTCTGGAACGCGGGCCAGGTCGTGGCCGCCCTCACCGCCGCCGGCGTGAGCGTCAGTCTGTCGACGATCGAGGGCCTGTTCTGACGGCGCGGCCGTCGGGGATTCACCGGCGTTGGCAGATGTCGAACCGGTGAACGGCGTGGCGGGCGACGTTGCCGACGAGCGGGTGATGCGGAGATGATCGCGGGGTGCAGAAGTCGCGTGAGGCCGTCGTGAGCGCGGGCGAGAGCGCGGGGCGGCGCGCGGACTCGCAGCAACTGGTGCGGCAGTGGGCGCTGTTGCGGCTGCTGAGCGCCTCGGGGCGGTCGTGGCCGGTGAAGGAGCTGGCCGAGCAACTGGCGGTGAGCAAGGCGACGGTGCAGCGCGACCTGGCGACGCTCGAGCGCGACTTCGCGCTGATCGAGGAGGAAGCCGGGCGCCAGAAGAAGCTCTACCGGATCGACGAGACCTTGCGCGCGCTCGACACGATCAAGTTCGGGACCGCCGAGCTGCTGGCCCTGCACGCCGGGCTGGCCGGGCTGGCCGGGCTGGCGGGCACGCCGCTGCACGACGATCTCGAGAGCGTGCGGCTCAAGCTGCGCGGCTTCCTCAGCCCGCGCCACAACGGCGGGCTCGACGCGATCGCGCGGGTGTTCGCCAGCCACGTCCGCGACCACGTCAACTACGAGCCGCAGCGCGCGCTGATCGACGAGCTGGCCGACGCGATCGCCCGGCGCCGGCGGTGCGAGCTCACCTATCACGCGGCGTGGAACGGCACGACCCGCACCCACGCGGCGCGACCGCTGCGGCTGGTGTGGCACCGGGCCGCGCTGTACCTGCTGGCGTGCCTCGGCGACCACCAGCGGATCACGACGCTGGCGGTCCACCGGATCCGCGCGCTGACCATGACCGCCGCGACCTTCCCGGCGCCGCCGGTCGACGTCGACGCCCACGTCGGCCGCGCGTTCGGCATCTTCGTCAGCGACGCCGAGGAGGACGTCGAGATCGTCTTCGACGAGGAGATCGCCTGGCAGGTCGAGGAGCGCACCCACCACCCCGCCGAGCAGAAGCAGCGCCTGGCCGACGGGCGGCTGCGCTACCGGGTCCGGTCGAGCGCGCAGTGGGAGATCATCCCGTGGGTGATGAGCTACGGCCCGCTGGCCGAGCTGCTGGCGCCGACGAGCTGGCGGGAGTGCGTGCGGGCCAGCGCTGCGGCGACGCTCGGGCGCTACCCGCCCTGATCGATCGCGCCCCACGATCGGTCCGCGATTCGTCCGCGATTTGGCCCGGTGGCTGGACCACGCGGTGGTGCGCAGCGTGCGCAGTCGGCGCGCGGACGGCGCGGGCTGCGCAAGAGCTGCCGGGTCGGCGCGCGGGCAGCGCCCGCGACCGGCGTCGCGACAGGATGTGGGCGTCGGCGCGGCGTGTGCAATCGACCCGGGCATGCTCACCGCCGTACCGTCGCCGGACCGCGCCGTGCCTCGCCCGGGCCTCCGCCCCACGATGATGTCCGACCACCGCGAGATCGCGGTGCTGTTCGACGAGGTCCTCGCCGCCTTCCGGCGGGGCGATCGCGAGGAGGCCGCCGACACGTTCGCGCGGTTCGAGCGGCGCCTCGAGCGCCACCTCGACTTCGAGGACGACGTCATGCTGCCGGCGATGCGGCGGGTCGTGCCCGAGGAGGCCGGGACCCTCGCGGCCGATCATCGCCAGATCCGGGCCCGGCTGGCCGAGCTCGGCGTCGGCGTCGATCTCCACCTGACCCGCGCCACGTGGGTCGCGGAGTTCGTCGAGCTGTTGCGCGCGCACGCCGCGCGCGAGGACGAGGTCCTCTACCAGTGGGCCGACGATCCCGCGGTCGGCCTCGACCACGTCGCCGCGCTCCGCAGGCTGCCGGCGATCTGATCCACGGGAACCGGCCGAGTTTGCTTCACAAACTCTCAGGGCGCGGGCGTGCGCGGTCGCGCGGTGGCGCTGAACCGACGGATCACCCGCGTCAGATCGATCGCGCGAACCCGCTCGCTGTCGCGCACGCGCTGATCGGCGGCCGGGCGCTCGTCGTCCGCGAGCAGCTCCTGCGGCCGACAGGTGATCAGCACGACCTGGACCTGCGCGGCGGCCTCGCGCAGTACCGTGTTGAACCAGGCGATGCGGGTCGCGTCGCTCTGGCTCAGGTGATCGTCGAGCACGATCGCGCTGTGGAGCTGCTGGGCGATGCAGACCCGCAGCAGGGTCGCGAGCTGGTCCTGGGTGCCCGCGGACAGCGCGTCGAGGTCGCGCAGCTCGCCGGCGACGTGGATGCCACCAGCCTCGAGCTGCGCGCCGAGGTCGAGCTCGCCGTAGCGTCCGCCGGTGAGCGCGCGGAAGCGGGCGCTGACCGGCCCGGCGAGGGCGCGGCCGAGGTGCGCGCTCTCGGTCGACTCGGTCTCGCGCAGCGTCGCCTGCAGCAACCGCCAGGCCTCGAACTCGATCTCGAGTTCGCGCTCGCGCACGACGGCGCGGTCGAGGGCGCCGCCGAGCTCGACCAGGCGCTCGCGCACGATGGCGCCGCCGACCTGCTCGAGCGCGCCCCGGGCCCGGGCCAGGTCGTCGTCGAGCTCGTGCAGCGCGCCACGCTGGCGCTCGAGGCCGCGACCGAGCGCGGCGACCGCCTCGGGTTCGACGTCGACGGCCACCGGCGGTAG
>JAYVSF010000002.1:0-12304 GCA_043775605.1 Myxococcales bacterium | reverse complement strand
CCCGACGGCCGGCCTGCCGTGCGGCCGCAACAGCAGGACAGCGGCGGCCGCCAGCGCCACGGCGGCGACCCCGACCGCGACGAGCTGCCAGCGGCGGCGGCGGCGGGCTGCGCGACTCGCCCGCCAGCGCGCGGCGGTCCGCTCCTCCCAGCCCAAATCGGGCGCGGTGTGCGGCAGGTCGCGGATGCTCGCGAGCAGGCGCTCGTATGGGGCGCGGGCCGCGGCTTCCTCGGGCGAGGTCGTCGGCAGGCCGCGGTCGAGCCGATCGATCAGATCCTGATCACGATCGTCATCGCCGTTGTCAGCCGGCGGCGGCGCGCCTGTAGTCATGGGCTCACGCCGTGAAGCGCCAGGAGGTCTCTCAGGCCCGGTAGCGCGCGCTTGACCCGCATGCGGATGGCATCGACCCGCACGTCGAGTGCCGCGGCGATGTCCTCCCAGCTCGCGTCATCCTGAAAGCGCATGAGCATGGCAGCGTGGACCACCGGGTCGAGGTCGTCGAGGGCGCTACGCAGGGCGGCGTAGTCGCGGGCGCGATCGGGCTCCGTCGCGGCGATCATCGCGGCGTCGCTTGGCTCGCCTTGCTGGGCGAGCCGGTCGATCCGGATGCGATGGCGGCTAGCACGACGGTGGACATCGAGTGCGGTCCGGGTCGCGACCTTGAGGAGCCAGGCGCGGAGGTTGACGATCGAATGTAGCCGATCGCGGCGCTGGACCAGCTTGCCCAGCGTGATCTGCATCGCGTCCTCGGCCTCGGCGCGATCGCGCAGGACGGCGAAGCATCGGGCAAAGAGGTCGCGGCCGTAGGCCTGGAGCAGCGAGGCGAAGGCCGCGTCATCGTCGTCGCGCCCCAGCGCGGCGCGAATGTCATCGTCCCCCACGGCCTCATCGTAGTCGGGAGTGCGACGGATCCGCATCGGCCCCCAGGCACAATCGGGCCGCAACTTCGCGGGTTGGGTCGCCAGCGTGGCATGGTGGGGTTCCTGGTCGGATCGACGTCGCGAGGCGGCCGAACCGAACGTGGTACTGAACTGTTGGCCGGACCAGCCGCCGCTGTGGACGTGATACCGTGAGGGCTTGCCAGGACCAGGGACGTGGGCCGCGGCGGGTATCGCGGCCACGCTCGCCGCGTGCGGTCCGAAGCCTCCGGCGACGCAGCCGCCGCCGACCTGTCGCGCCGCCTTCGAAGCCCGCGACTGGCCGGCGGTCGCAACGGCCTGCACCGGCCGTGGCGAGGCCGCGTGGGCCGCGCTCGGCCGGGCGTGGGTCGCGGCACAGGACATGTCGCTCGCCGAGGCGCGGTCGATCCTGCAGGACTACGGTCGAGGCGAGCCGGCCTTCGACGCGGTGTTTCTGGCTGGATATGTCCATGTCCGCAGCCGGGACGAGGCGGCGATCGTGCAGGGGCGGGCCTGGCTGTGGCGCGCGTACTTCGGCTTCGTGATGCTGGGGCGCAACGCGTCGGCAGCGTATGTCGCCGTGTACCTGTCGCACGCCCCGCGTCCGGAGGTGCGGCTGGCCGACGCGCTGCAACTGGCAGAGATCGCAGTCGCGCGGGCGACGGCCAGTGGCGATCCACGCGCGCGGGGTGCAGCCGAGACCGCGCGCGCGGAGGCTCTCGATCATCTCGGCATGGCCGATGAGGCACGCGACGGGTTCACGCTCGCGGACAGCCTGCTCGCGCCGTGGCCCGACAAGCTCGGATACGCCTACCTCAAGCATGGCGTGTTCCTCGACGATCTCGGCGATGAGGCGTCGCTGCGAACTGCGCTGCGCTACTTCGGCGAGGCCGAGGTTCAACTGCACCGCGCCGTCGACGTTGGCGTCGTGAGCGAAGCCACCATGCGTTCGGTCACGCTCGGGATTCACCTCAATCGCGCCGACACGCTGGCCAAGCTCGGGACCTCGGACGACCTCGACCAGGCGACGGCCGCGCTCGAGATCGCTGTGAACGACGAGGACGAGCAGCAACGCATCGCACTGGTCCAGGCCTTCATCGCCGCCCGCCGCGGCGATCTGGCGACCGCCGAGGCCCGGTTCGCGGCCGCCGAGGTCTCCGACCCCGACTACGCTGCCCGCTTCGCGCTCGAGCTCGCGACCTCGCACCGACGCGCTGGTCGGCCGGTGGAGGCGGAGCGGGCCTATCGCGAGGCGATCGCAGCCGTCGAGAGGGCACGACTCGCGACGGGCGGTGTGGAGCTCCGGCCCTGGGCCCTCGCCCATCGGTCCGCCCCCTACCTGGGGCTGCTCGGCCTGCTGGCCGAACAGGGGCGCGGCGAGGACGCGCTGGTCGTTGCCGAGTCGCTGCACGCGCGGGCGTGGCTCGAGGCCGTGGTCGCCAGCCCGGATCAACCAGGGCGCACGACAGACGACGCCCTGCGTGACCTGCGCCTGCGGCGCCAGGGGGTGAGCGAGCCGGCGCTCGACCGCGATGCGGTGTTCACCCGCGTCGGCGACCGCGAAGCCTTGGTGTTCACGGTGGGACCGGATGCCATCTGGCGCGGACATGTGCGCGCAGGGCGGGTCGACTACGTGAGGTTGTCGGCGGCCGACCTGGCCGCGGTCACCGAGCTCCGCCGGAGCCCCACCGATCCAATGGTCGCAGAGCGGGCCGCGGCGGCGCTGTTGCCGGTGGATCTGGGCGCCGGGAACGAGCCGCTGGTCATCGTGGCCGGCGGGGAGCTGGCCAGTCTGCCATTCGCGGCCCTTCGCCGCGGTGGCCGCTACCTGATCGAGGACCGTCCCTTGGTGCGTGTACCTGGGCTCGCTGCGCTGCAGTGCCGCAGCGGGAGCTGGAGCGGACATCGGGTGTTCGTCGGCGACGCGCGCGGCAATTTGCCGGCGGCGGCCGACGAGGTTCGGCAACTGGCCGGCCCCGACGCGCTCATCGGTCAGGCGGCGACCCGGGCAGTGGTGATGGGGGCGCGTGACGCGGCGCTGCTACACGTCGCCGTTCACGGTCTGGTCACCTCGGCCGGTGGTGGGCTCGAGCTTGCCGACGGAACCTTGACCGCGGCCGAAGTTCTCGAATCACGGTTGGCGCCGCGCCTGGTGGTGCTGACCGGCTGCGAGACCGCGGGCAGCGCCGACGCCGAAGCCTGGGGCGGGTTCCCGTCGGCGTTCCTGGCCGCCGGCGCAGGCCAGGTCGTCGCCACGCTGCGCCCGGTCAAGGACGCAGACGCCGCGGCATTTGCAGCGCAGTTCTACGCGCAGCCCGACTCGGTCGACCCGGTGATCCGGACCGCGACGGCGCAGCGGGCGATGATCGCGGCCGGCCAACCTGCCTCGGCCTGGTCGAGCTTCACGGTGTGGGGCGTTGGCCCCTGCGATGTGCCGGCGCGCTGACCGGAGAGCGCCCGGGCCGCGGCTCCGGATGCCACTGCGCCTCAGATCACGAACGGCCGGCGCTTCGAGAGCGTCGGATCGGGGGCGCCGGTGAGGTACAGGTTCGGCACCTGCGAGGGGTCGGCCACCGCTTGGCCGACCTTCGCAAGGAAGTCCACATAGCTCGGGGCTGCTGACTGAAGGTACTTGCCACCGTTCCAGACGCCCAGGAACCCGGTTGTGAACTTGCCGTGGACCGGTCCGTCCTTGGCCTCCTGCAGATCCTGGCAAGCCGCCAGAAGAATCACCGATGCCTGCACCTTGTCGGCCGCGTCCTTGTTCGCGACGGTCTGCTGCGCG
Organism: Myxococcales bacterium; assembly: GCA_043775605.1. Classification (GTDB taxonomy): domain Bacteria; phylum Myxococcota_A; class Polyangia; order Haliangiales; family Haliangiaceae; genus UBA2376. The sequence goes on along the minus strand of JAYVSF010000002.1, from coordinate 8,620 downwards.
TCGTAGGCCGCCTGGTGGGCGAGATAGACGCTCGACGCGATCGCGCCCGGCAGCGCGCGTGCGGCGCCATCGCCCACGATCGCCTTCAGCGCCGGCGAGGCTCGCAGCTCCTCGTAGAAGAGGTCGCGGAGGACGGTGCCGCTGTGACAGCTGTCGGCGACGACCACGATCCGCACGCCGGCCCGGAACGCACCGAGGTCTTCGTGCAACTTGTCGTCGACGATCATCTGATCGTAGAGGCAGAGCGTCTGGTCGCTGCCGGTGGGCTCGTCGCCGTTCTGGTCAGGCACGGTGCTGCCGTGGCCGGCGAACGTCAGCAGAAACGTGTCGCCGGTGGCGAGGCGGGTCGCGGCCGTTGCGATCTCGGCCCGCACTGCCGCGAACGTCGCCTCGGCCGCCAGCAACAGCTTGGGCGTGAAGCCTTGCGTCGCGGCGACGTGCGCCATGGTCCCGGCATCACGCTCGGCGCCCAGCAGCGGGGTCAGCCCGGGATAGTGCGTCGAGTCGTAGGTGTTGAGCCCGAGGTGAAGTGAGAGTCCGGTGGCCATGGTTCCTCCGAATCGAATCTAGAAGGCCCAGATGGTGACGTCGACTCCGAGCGAGGCCATCAGGCGCACCGCGGACCGCGTCGACGTCGTGTCGTCCGAGGTGTCGTTCGGTGTGCCACCGTCGCTGGTCGTGATGGTTCGCCCACGAGGAATGACCTGCCCGCCGAGTAGCAGCACGAGCGGCGAGTCGCCGATGCCGAAGCGGATACCGATCCCTGGCGAGAAGACCTGCGCGAAGCCGACCGTGGGTTCGGCGGCGACCTCGCCATCCGCGGTCTGATCGGCGGAGCGGAGGTTGATGATCCCACCCAGGTCGAGCACGGTGAGGTAACCGCCCACGGTCCACGCAGACTTCGCGAAGTGGTGGTTGTAGTCGATGCCGACGGCGCCCATCAGTCCGGCCGTGAACCCGGTGCTGCGTTCCGCTCCAGACACCCGCTCTACGCCCACGCCCGCACCGACCAGCCCAGTGACCGAGAAGAAGTCGCGCTTCCGCTTCTCCTTGTATCCGCCAGGTGCCATCGCGATCGCTTCGATCGCCGCCTCCGCCTCCTTGGAGTCCTTCGCGCTCGCAAGTTCGGCGCCGAACGACAGCAAGCGGGCCACGTCCGTCGGGACGTAGGTGGTGAACGAAGTCCCCAGGGCTCCACGCGTCATAGCCAGCCCCATCGCCATCACCCCACCCAGGTCCTTGCGTCGCAGCGCGTCGAGGAAGTCGGCGAGCTGACCGGGCAGGTAGACCCGGTCGGTGGCGCAGCTCGGTGGGCTGGCGATCGTCGTGGCCGAGCTGAGGCAGGCGGCGATCGCAACGGCGCGGTCGATCGCTCGGGTGCCGAACCGGGTCGCATCGACGACCGCCTGGGCGCGCTCCAGGTCCGTGGAGGTCGCGGACACCTTCGCCAGGGCGCCATGGGCCGCCCGGAGCCCGTCTATGACCTTGGCGGCGTCGTTGTCGAGGTGGCCGAAGAAGACCTTCCACGCCGTCGAGTCGACGGTGCTCCCGGCTGGCAGGAGCGCGTCGATCGCCCTTCCGAGCGTGCTCTCCGGAGCGACGTGCTTCCGCAGCGCCACGAGCCGCTGTCCAAACCCCTCGAACAGCATCTCCGGGGTGAGGCGGATCGGATCTCCGTCCGAGAGGATGATCCGCGTTAGCTCGGCGCCCGCGTAGAGGGTCGCCTTCGTGTCCAGACACCCCTGGAGCCCCTTGCCCTTGCCCGTACATGTGAACGCCCCGTCACCGGTGACATCGGCCAGGATCTGGACGCGCACCACGATCTGCATCGGGTCGGGATCGTCGACGACGATCGCCGCCGACTCGAGCGCCACTCGCATGATGAGCTCGCTCGCTCCGCCCTCGGCTGGCACTTGTCGTGCCAGGTTGCGTGGCAGCGCGGCGATGTCCTGCGCGAACGCCGCCCGCAACCCGGGCCCGAAGCCGGCAGGAAGCGTACCGGTGTCGCCGCCAAGGAACTCGCAGGTCGATACCAGGAGTCCGTGGACGACGGACGTATCAAGGGCCTTGTCGCACTGGCCCGCCTTCCGCATCTTGTCGATCGCGTAGACGCGCAGCTCGAGCTCGGCGCGCTTAACGAGGAACTGGGCGAGACCCTTGATGGCCACGTCGGCGATGGAGGTGAGGTCGACGCCGGTCAGCCCCGCGACGCTCGCGAGGTCGCGCGACGCCTCCGGCCGCGCATGGGCCATGAAGTCGGTCAGGACCTTCACGGCGCCGTCGCCGGGTGTCGTGTCCATGATCGCGGCGATTGCGTCGGCGAGCCGTTCGAGGTCGGCGTCGCTGACCTTGGACACGTGGGCGCAGAGATCCCCCATGACGTTCAATGCCGCCGTATTGACCGCCGTCCTCGCGACACCGGCGAGCGTGCTGCTCGAGCACTGCATGGTCAAGGCGAGGGTCCGCGCGCGGCCGGGGTCACGAGCGAGCAACAGCGTGCTCGGATCGCGCGGCGCCGCGCGGCAATACGCCGTCAGATCAGCCCAGACGCTGGCCTCGACGATCGGCGCCGCTTTCGCGGCACCAATGGCCGGGCACGCGCGGTCGACGTCGTCGTAGAAGGTCGAGATGGTCACGGTCGTCGGGTACAGGTCGCGATAGGTAGGTGCGACGGCAGTATCGCGGGCTGCCTTCGGACCGCAGGCGGACGCAGCGAGCACTGCGACGGCGACGACGATGGTGATCGGGCGCATGGTTCAGCCTTTCGCCGCGTACTTGGCCCGCAGCCGGGTGATCGTGGCAGCGGCGGCGAGCAGCTTCGCCTCGTCCTGGGGCGAGGGCTCGCCGCGCGGGGGCTCGGCGATGACGGCGTGCGCCGCGAGCGTGTCCTTGAGATCGCTGGTGCGCTCGGCGACCTGCGCCTGCGCGAGCGACGCGACGACCCGCGACTCGAGCGCGGCGAGGACCGCTTGCCCGGCGTAGCCCGCCGCGATCGATCCGCCGGCGAGCGCGACTCCGCCATCGGGATGGGTGAGGTAGAGGATCGCGACCGCCGCGACGCCACCCACCAGCGCGCGTCGCCAGGCCGGCACCCGTAGCGCGGGCGGGGCGCTGCCGTCCGCCGGCGGGGCGGCTGGCGCCGTGCGATCGTGGATCACGCCGCCGAGCGCGCCGAGCGCGAACGCCAGCGCGCAGACCACTGCCAGTTGCCAGGTCAACGTATGCACGAGCGCCGTTGCATCCATGGAATATTCACCGCGACCGAGCGGTCCCCCAACTCCACTTGTGCTCCAAGCGGTTGCCATCGTCAATCACCCTGGCCGGGTGCCGCAGCCTGCTGCGGAGGGCGACCGGCCTGCGAATGGGTTGGCGGGGTTGGCGGTTCGAGTCGTAGTCGGCCTGTCGGAGCTTCTTGAGATCGATCGAATCGGATCATGAGCGGACACCTCCCCATGCGCTCGAAGACGATGCGAACAGGATCGATCGAACACTGTTGGCGACAAACCGCTTCATGGAGCATCCCCCCGGCGTCCCGGTCGGGCCGCACCACGGAGTCGCGGCGTGCAGCGCATTCGCTGGCCCCCTTGTGCCTCCGCGTCGCGGTCACTGCCCGAGCAGCGCGCGCCGCCGTGGTCGCCCGGCCGGTCCGTCACTTGCGAGGCCACGATGCGCTGCGATCGAACCACCTGGGCGAACAAGCCGAGAGCGCGAAGGCCTTCAGAACGGCGTTGCCCAGGCGTCCTCGGGTAGCGGGGCCGTGGGCACGGTGATCGTCACGCTGGTCGGGCGCGTGCCGGTCAGCCGCGGCGGCGTGCCTTCGAGCTTGATCCGCAGCCCGGCACCGGAGCCCAGGATCATCACGCCGGGCGCGCCGAGCGACTCAACCACGTGGGCGTCGAGCTCGCCAGAGGGCGGCCCCATCCACCTGCACACCAGCACCGGCGCGGTCAGCGATGGATGACCGTCGGGCACGGCCCGCGCGCAGCGCAGCGTGATCGTCGTGGCTCGGGGCGGCACCAGCGTGTACTCGCCGACCGCCGCGCAGACGCTGTCGTCCCGCGTCAGCTCGACGTCGATGGTGTCGCCGCGTTCGACGAAGTGGCCGCGGAAGCCGGCTTGCTCGTGCAGGCGGTTCTCCGTGTGCACCCGGGGGCCATCGTTGGTCATGTAGTAGCGCCAGCCGCGACAGGCGGTTGCCGTGCCGTCGGCTGCGAGGTCGAGCGAGAACGATGCCGTCGAGTCCTCGCGCACGCGCTGGAGCGCGTGGTTGCCGGCGAGGCTGCGCTGGATGGCCGTGGCGTAGCGGCCCAGGACGAACTGGGCGAATCGGAGGCCCGGGCCGAGGTCGAACGGCGGGGCGGTGGGCGAGCCAGGCGGCCCGGCCTCGGCGGTGGAGCGGCTTGGTGCCGCCGGTGACGACGAAGGCGGGTCGGTCGACATCTCGGGAGCTCTCCTGCACGCCGCGACGATCGCGAGCACCGCGAGCCATCCGGCGCAGCGTGGACACCTGTGTTCAGTCCGGGAACGCACTCGGGTCTCGCCGATCGAGGACCGTACCCCAGTCCAGCCCGGTGAAGAGGTTCACCATCCGCAAGTCCCGATCGACGCCGCCCGTGATCGGTCCCACGCCCGGTCGCTGGAGCACGAGCCTCATCAGGCTGTCCTTGCGCGCGGCCACCGACGCGTGCGCCGCGGCGCGCTCGCTGGCGCCGAGGTGCGCATCTTCGAGAGCGGCCATGCCGGCCTCGTCGGTGGGCACCTCCGACATGGCCGTCGACAGGCGGCGCACCAGCCCCTCCGATAGGGCCATGTCGATCTGCGAGATCGGCTGGCGCGCGGGCTCCGCCGACGTGGGATCGATGTCGGTCTTCAGGTGCACGGTCAGCTTCTCGACCTTGGACCAGAACGGGAGCGCGCCGGCCCACGTCCGGCCGCCGCCTCGATCCGCGGTCCAGCCGCGGGGCTCGCGGTAGGCGTCGAGGAACCTCGTGTGGAGGTTGAGCCCGATCGTCCACGCCGCCCGGAAGGCCTCCGACGTCTGGCGGATCGTCTGCTCGCCGTCGGTGAGCGCGGGCGCCGAGACCCCACCCACCGTGGTCCCCGCGGGCACGAACGACCGGCCCGCGTACGCGAACGAAGCGCCAACGATCCGCCTTGGCACGACCTCGAAGTGGGCGGCGTTGGTGAGTTTCACCTCCGTCGCCAGGGCGATGAACTCGTCGGCGCGATCGATGTAGCCGAAGTCGTCCACGTCGCCGTTGCCGGCGTGCATGGCCTCGTGGATCAGCGTCACGATCGACTCGGCGTCGTCGGGGTTGTCGATCGTGCTCGGCGACAGCGCGATCTGCGACCGGAAGCCGGTCAGGCCGCCGAGCCCGACCTCGTCCGAATAGCCCGACCGATCGGTGACGATGTGGCGGCGACGCTCGAGGCGCTGCATCCAGGTGCGGGCGCCGCGATACTTGGCCTTGGCCGCGCTCACGTGGCCCCGGCCGAACACCTGCTGGAGGTCGGTGTCGTGGCTGCCGCCGATCGTCGCGTCGATGATGCGCCGCGCGTTGCGGACCAGCTTGTGGAGATTGGTCTCGTCGGTCGACCCGCGCGCGGGGGCAGCGTCGATGAGCGCCGGATCACCGAGAGTGAGATCCGGACGGACCCCGCGGACCGCCTCGGTCAGTCGGAGGAGCAGTTGCGGGCCCGGCAGGCGCAACAGCGCGAGCAAGCCGCCCTGGGCGACCAGATCGGCCTGAACAGCTGCGAGGTCGGCGGGGGCGAGCGCCTCGGCCGCCCGTTCCAGCAGCCGCATCGTGCCCTCGGCTGCTGCATCGAAGTTCGGCGCCGGCCGCGCCGGATCGACCGGATCCTGCAGGAGTGAGGCGAGGTTGGCCGGCAGTCGCCGCCGCTGCACCAGCCCGACCGTCGGCGAGGTGCCCGCGTACGGCGCGAGGAGATCGGCGGCCGGCTGCCCGGCGACGACCCGATCGGCGACCGCATCGGCGTGTTGTTCGTGGACGTCACCGGCGACGTCCATCCCACCAGCGAGTTGCAGGCCTCCGCGTTGTTGCACGACGTGCGCCGCCTCGTGAGCCGCGGTGTGCAGGTCGGGCGAGCCCGCAAAGGCGACCTGGCCGTCCATCGCGTACGCTGCAGCGCCGATCGCCGCCGAGGCTCCCGCGGCCTCGCCGCCGACGTGCGCGCGCACGCCAGACAGGTCGTGGGCCGGCCCGAAAGAGGACTGGATCGCCTCGCGATGAGGCAGCTCGGTGGCCGGTCCGCTCAGGCCCTGCGCAGCCACTGCCTGGGGCTCGGTCACCAGCAGGTGAAGTCCAAAAGGGTCGTCGCCGGTGGCGATCGACCCTGTGCTGCGCGCGTCATCGGCTCGGGGCCCTGGCACCGGCTGCGCCGCTCGTGCTCGACGCTGAAGGAGCTGCGTCCTGCTGGTGCGCCCCGGCTCTCGCGACCCTGGGTCCGGAGCCGCGGTCTCGAGTCCAGCTTGCGCGCGCCCCTTCCTCATATCCCTGATGGTACGCCGCCCGACCCCGGCAAGGCCTGGCAAACGACCCGCTCCAGCGTGCGCCGCGGGCGAGCGCAGCGTGGCCGGTTCCATTCCTGCGCGGCGCCTGTTCGATCGCGCACCGGACGGCGTCTCACTCACGAACCACGTCGGTCCGCGGGGGAGCCGCCGAGCCATGTCCCAGACGCCGCACTTCCAGCCCTTCCTCAACGCCGCGGTCGCGACCGTGGAGCGACAGATCGCAGCCGACGTCGACGAGCTGATCGGCGAGCTACGCGGGCTCGCGCTGCGCGACGTGCCCTCCGATGAGCACGGCGACGACCGGTCCCGCTGGTGCGTGGATGGTTGGGACGACGACGCCTGGGCGCAATTTCCGCCCGACGCGCTGTCGGGCTACTCGACGCTCGCCCGCGTCGGCACGGTCCGACGCGTTGCGCAGCGGAAGGAGTGCAGCTTCGCCTACGCCCACCCGGCCCTGGTGCCGGTGCTCGGGGTCGGCAACGTGGTCTTCCGCACGCCGACGGCGCTGCGTGAGGCGGCGGCGGCGGGGATGCAGTCGCTCATCCTGCGTCTCCTGGCGACGACGATGACCGGCAAGGTGCGCCTCACGCTCATCGACGCCGCCGGCTTCGGTCAGAACTTCGCCTCGCTCATGCGCCAGCCCGAGCTCGTGCGCGGCGCGCAGGCCTGGCACCATCCGCGCGACATCGAGCGTGAGCTGAGCCTCCTGACCGCCAAGCTGGCGACCATCGTCCAGGAGCGGCTCACCAACGAGTACCCCGACATCCTCGCCTACAACCGTTCGGCCGGGGTGGTCGCGGAACCGTTCCGCGTGCTCGCGATCGCGAACCTGCCGGCCGGGTTCAATGACCGACTATGGGACCACGTCGTGTCGCTCGCCGAGCACGGGCCGCGCGCCGGGATTCACGTCATCGCCACCCTCGCCAGCGATGAGGCGCTGCCCCACAAGTGCGATGCGTCCGATCTGCTCCGCCACGCGGTCGAGTTGCAAGCGACTGGCGAGCGGAGTTGGTCGTCGTCGTGGCCCCCGCTCGCCAGCAGCGTGGTCGAGTTCGACGCGGTGGACGACGCTCGCGCGAGCGCGATCGCGCAGTGGGTGACCGAGAAGGGCCGGCACGCCGATCGGATCCGGGTCGACTTCGCGTCGATCGCGCCCGACGAACCGTGGACGGGGCGGTTGCCCTCGAGCGAGGACGACTGCGTCGAGGTCGCGATCGGTCGCCACGGTGCCCGCGAGCGGCAGATGTTCCGCGTTCAGACCGGCACGAGCCAGCACGCACTGATCGGCGGCATGGCCGGATCAGGCAAGAGCGTCCTGCTCCACGCGCTCATCCTCGCCCTCGCCACCCGGTACCGGCCGGGCGACGTCGACCTGTACCTCATCGATCTCAAGGAGGGGGTCGAGTTCGTTCCCTACAAGCACCTGCCGCATGCCCGGGTGGTGGCGACCGAGACCGAGCGCGAGTTCGCGCTGAGCGTGCTCAAGAGCCTAGGGAGGGAGATGGAGCGGCGCGGGGCCGAGTTCCGCAAACACCACGTGGCCGACCTCAGCTCCTGGCACGGCCGCGCGCTCGGCCCCATGCCCGTGGTCGTGCTCGTGATGGACGAGTTCCAGGTGCTGCTCGATCGCCCCGACCGGATCTGCACGACCGCCCGCGCGCTGCTCGATGACTTCGCCCGGCGCGGGCGTGGCTTCGGCATCCACCTCGTGCTCGCGACGCAGTCGCTGGCGTCGGTCGAGATCGAGGCGAGCACGCTCGGACAGCTCGGCATCCGCATCGCGCTGCGCATGCCCGAGAGCGACTCGTTCCGGGTCCTGGCCAAGGACAACGACGCGGCGTCGCGCCTCGAGCGCGCGGGCCAGGCGCTCTACAGCGACGGCTGCGGGCAGCGGGGGACCGAGAAGGAGTTTCAGGTCGCGTACCTCGAGCGGCCCGAGTGTGAGGCCCGCATCGCCGATCTCGCGGCCCGCGCACAGACGATCGGCTGGACCCGCATGCCGATCGTGGCTGGCGTCAACTACAAACTCCCATCAGCGACAACTACATCTCCCCATCCAAGTCGGGGTCGGGGGTTGAGTGATCA
>JAYVSF010000001.1:0-11069 GCA_043775605.1 Myxococcales bacterium | reverse complement strand
GGGCGCGCCGGGCCGCGCTCGGTCGAGCGCAGGCGGCGGTGGCGCAGTCCCGGGGCCAGGTGATCGAGGCCCGCGGCGAGCGCGAGGTCGTCGATCGCCATCACGAGCGCTGGACCGACGATCGCCGGCGCACCCGCGAGCGGCTCGACGAGCCATGACGTCGTATCCTCGGGGCGTGCGAACTCCATGGCTGCTCTTGCTCACGCTGACCGCGTGCCCTCGGTCGATGCCGCCGGTCGCGCCTGCGCCGGATCTGCGGCTGCCGATCGGCGATCCAGACCCGCACGGGGAGCAACCGGCGTCGCCCAACGACGATCGCGCGCCGCCGCCGGGTGAGGTCAGCGCATCTTCGTCATTGACGGGGTCCGCGCTGCTGGCCGAGCACAACCGGGTCCGCGCCCGTCACTGCGCGCCGCCGCTGGTGTGGTCGACGAAGCTGGCCGCCGCCGCCCAGGCCTGGGCCGAGCACCTGCGCGATCACGGCTGCGGCTTCGACCACAGCCAGAGCCCGTACGGCGAGAACCTGGCCGGCGGCACCGCCGGCATGCTCGACGCCGCCGGGATCGTCGGCATGTGGGCCGAGGAGGAGTCGGCCTACGACTTCGCCCACGGCGGCTTCTCGATGGACACCGGCCACTTCACGCAGGTCGTGTGGCGCGGCACCACCGCGGTCGGCTGCGGCTCGATGACGTGCAACGGCATGGACGTCTGGGTCTGCAACTACGATCCGCCGGGCAACATGGAGGGGGATTATGCCGACAACGTCTCGCCGCCCCGATGCTGAGCGAAGGCAGACCCCGAGTTTCCCCCGTGACCCCGAACCCCCAGAGTCATTGTTGATCGCTCGCCAAGGCTCGCTGGGCCGACAACGTCTCGCCGCCCCGTTGCTGAAGCCCCGCCCGTTGTCGCGGCGCGACGTCCTGCGCGGCACCGGCGCCGCGCTCGCCGCCGGTGGCCTCGGCCTCGCCTGTCGACGTGGGCCCGCGATCCACGTCGATCGTCCGCGGCTCACCCACGGCGTGCAGGCCGGCGACGTCGACGGTGATCGCGCGCTGGTGTGGGCCCGGGTCGATCGCCCCGCCCGGCTGCGGGTCGAGTGGGACACCACGCCGCGCTTCGCCCGCGCCTGCCGGGTCGACGGCCCCGGGGTCGATCCGACCGGCGATCACTGCGGCGTGATCGCGCTGACCGGCCTGCCCGCCGGCCAGTCGATCTTTTATCGGATCACCGCGGTCGACGGCCGCACCACCAGCGACCCGGTAGTCGGCCGCTTCGCCTCGGCGCCGGCGGCCGGCCGCTCGTGGCGCCTGGCGTGGTCGGGCGACACCTGCGGCCAGGGCTTCGGCATCGATCCCGCCCGCGGCGGCCTGCGCACCTACGCGTCGATCCGCGCCACCGAGCCGCAGGCCTTCCTCCACGTCGGCGATCTGATCTACGGCGACAACCCGATCGAGCCCGAGATCGCACTCGATGGCGGCGGGGTCTGGCGCAACCAGACCGACGAGATCTTGGCCCGGGTCGCCGAGTCGCTCGACGACTTCCGCCATCGCTTCGCCTATCCGTTCGACGACGCCCAGGTCCGCGAGCTCGCCGCCGAGGTCGCGATCATCGCCCAGTGGGACGATCACGAGACCCACAACAACTGGTGGCCGGGCCAGCTCCTCGACGACGATCGCTACACCGAGCGGAGGTCGTCGGTGCTGGCGGCCCGGGCCCGGCAGGCGCTGTTCGAGTGGACGCCGATCGGCCGCGACCAGCGCGGCTGGGGATCGCCGATCAACCGCGTGCTCCATCACGGCCCCGACCTCGACGTCGTGGTCGTCGACCTGCGCAGCTTTCGCACCGCCAGCGATCGCTCGGGCGACGCCGGGGCGCCGATGCTCGGCGCCGCCCAGGCCGCGTGGCTGGTCGAGGCCCTGAGCCGCTCGCGCGCGACCTGGAAGATCGTCGCGTGCGATCAGCCGCTCGGTCTGATCATCCCCGACGGCGACGACGATCCGGCGCGCCAGGAGGGCTGGGCCCTGCCCGGCGGTCCGCCGCGCGGTCGCGAGCAGGAGCTGGCGACGGTGCTGGCCGAGCTCGACCGGCGCGGGGTCGACGACGTGGTCTGGCTCACCGCCGACGTCCACTACGCCGCCGCCCACCACTACGACCCGGCGCGGGCCCAGGTCACGCGCTTCCGGCCGTTCTGGGAGTTCGTGGCCGGCCCGCTGCACGCCGGCACGTTCGGCCCCAACGCGCTCGATCCGACCTTCGGGCCCGAGGTCCGGTTCCAGTGGGCGCCGCCGCCCGGTGCCGGCAACCTGCCGCCGTCGGCCGGCCTGCAGACGTTTGGCACCGTCAGCCTCGACGGCCCCAGCCGCGCGCTCACGGTCCGCCTCCACGGCCGCGAGGGCGAGGAGAAGTACGCGGTCACGTTGCCACCGTCGCGCTAACGCGCGCCGACCCGCGTTGACCACGGCATGACCGCGCGCGGTCGGGTACGCTGCCAGCAGATGCGCCAAGCCTCGCTCGCTGCTACCGCCACGTTGCTCACCGCGCTGACCGCGCTCGCCGCCGACGCCCGCGCCGACGGCTCGGTCACGATCCAGCTCACGCCCGACGGCCAGCAGCTCGCCAGCGACCTCGGTCTGTCCGTCGCGGCGTTCCAGCGCCAGCTCGAGGACCGGCTGGCCGCGATCTACGACACCGCCAACGTCGACGGCTTCATCCGCTCGTTTGCCAACGCCACGTCGTTCGCCAGCCGCGGCACCGGCGTCGACTACGCGCCGCTGTTCCGCGACCTCGAGGTCGGCGTCACCGTCAACCTCGCGGCCGCGGTCGACAACCTCAGCACGACCGCCGATCCGGTCGGCGGCGTCGCCCCCAACCTCGCGCTCATGGCCGGGCTCAACCTGGCCCACTGGCACCACCCCGAGCTCGCGGTCTACGTCCACGGCATGCACCGCGGTGCCAGCCTCGACGCCCTGTCCGGCTCGATCAGCAACGCAGGCGGCCACGTCCAGTACAACCTGTTCTACCCCCGGGCCGACGCCAGCTCGCTGCTGTTGCTGTGGAGCGGCCTCCACCTCACCGCCGGCGTCGAGTACTCGCGCTGGAGCTTCTCGCTCGACCACCCGCTCGAGCAGAGCTTCGCCGTCGCCGGCGCGAGCGCGTCGACCACGCTGACGACCTCGGCCACCGGCGCGCTCGACCTGGACGCGTCGTCCCTGACCTTCCCGATCGAGGTGACCACCAGCGCGCGGGTCGCCTACTTCGCCGGCGTCTACGCCGGGTTCGGCCTCGACGTTCAGTCGGGCACGGCCAAGGCGGCGGCCACGCTGTCGGGCACGATGACCGGCACCGACCCAGCGAATGGCGGGATCGTCGACGTCGGTACCGCCGCCATCTCCATGAGCGGCGAGAGCGGTCCGACCGCGGTCGCGTACCACGTGCTGGCCGGGCTCGAGGCCAACGTCTGGCGGCTCAAGGTCTTCGTCCAGGGCACGTTCGTGCCGGTCGACGGCGCCAGCGTCGCCCTCGGCTTGCGCGTCCGGCTCTGACGCGCTGGCTAGCAGCCCGGACCGCCTTGCCGCCCCTGATTGGCGGAGGAAGGCAGACCCCGAGCCTCCACGCGTGACCCCGAACGCCCAGAGTCACTGTAGACCGCTCGCCAAGGCTCGCTACAGGTTCTCGGCGTCCTTCAGGACCAGGTCGACGAAGCTGTGGCGGATCCGGATCAGGCTGTCGCGATCGGCGAAGGTGCGGGCGTCGATCGGGATGATCTGGCCCGACGGCACGCCGCCCTCGATCGTCTCCTCCTCGATCGTGATGACCTTGACCCTGGCCGGCTTGGTCGGCGTGGTCGCCTTGGCCGGGCGGGCCGGGGTCGGATCGGGCTGGGCCAGGGCCGGGCTGGCGAGACCGACGAGGAGGGCGGCCGCGGCCACCAGCGACGAGGTGCGGGGACGGAGGGTCATGGCTGGTGGACACGCCGGACCGTGCGCAGTTGCACGGCCCGCAACCGGCCACCACCGGACCGGGAAGCGGCTACACTGGCGCCGATGTCCGCCGGTCGGCTCCTCGCCGCTGTGGTCGCCCTGACCGCCGTCGCCTGCACCGCGCCCAAGAGCAAGGTGTGCCGGACCGTGTGCGGCCGCGAGTCGAGCTGCATCGAGTCGCGCAGCTCGGACGAGTCGACCTTCGACGAGGGCGAGTGCGTCGCCGCCTGCGCCGCGCTCGAGCGCGATGGCGAGACCAAGGGCCTGGTCACCAGCCACGCCGCGTGTGTGGCCAAGGCCGGGACCTGCCCCGAGGTCCTCGACTGCAAGTGAGCCTTGGCGAACGATCTACAATGACTCTGGGTGTTCGGGGTAACGCGTGGAGGAGCGGGGTCTGCCTTCCTCCGCTCGCGGTCCAGGCCGTGCCGTACCGGCTCCTTGCAGGCTCGCTCAGTCCTTGCGGGTCCGGGGATCGAGGGCGTCGCGCAGGCCGTCGCCGAGGAAGTTGAGCGAGAAGATCGACAGGCCCATGACCACGCCCGGGCCGATCAGCACCCAGGGGTGGACGACGACCTGGCTCGAACCCTCGGCGACCAGCGTGCCCCACGACGCCAGCGGCGCCTGGACCCCGAGGCCGATGAACGACAGGAAGGCCTCGGTCAGCATCACGCTGGGCAGGCTCGCGGTCGACGCCACGATGATGACGCCGAGCGCGTTGGGTACGATGTGGCCGAACAGGATGCGGGCCGGCGGCGCCCCCAGCGCGCGCGCGGCCTCGACGAACTCGCGGTGGCGCAGCGACATCACCTGGGCCCGGGTCTGGCGGGCGATGCCGAGCCACGAGATCGCGCCGATCAGCGCGAACAGCACCGCCAGGCTCCTGGTGCCGAGCACCGCCATCACCACGATCACGAACACCGTCGTCGGGAAGCCGTACAGCGTGTCGACGACGCGCATCATCGCGTAGTCGGTGCGGCCGCCGGCGTAGGCCGCGATCGCGCCCCAGGCCACGCCGATCACCAGCGCGACCAGGGTGGCGACGAACGCGACCATGATCGCGATCCGGCCGCCGATCATGATCCGCACCAGCATGTCGCGGCCGAGGGTGTCGGTGCCGAGCGGGTGGCCCCAGGTCGAAGGTTGCGCGCCGCGGGTGATGTCGAGCGTGGTCGCGTCGAGCCCGGCCAGCCCCGCCAGCGGTGGGCCGAGGACGCAGCACCCGACGATCGCGAGGAACAGCACGCTGCAGCCGACCGCCATCCGGTTCCGGCGCAGGCGGCGCCAGGCCTCGGCCCAGGCCGAGCGCGGCTTCACGACGGCTCTCGCACGCGCGGGTCGAGCAGCGCGTGGACCACGTCGACCAGCAGGTTCATGACCACCAGCACCGCGACGTAGAACACCAGCAGGCCGGTCAGCACCGGGTAGTCGCGGCTGGTCACGCTGTCGACGAAGTAGAAGCCGAGCCCGGGGATCTGGAAGATGGTCTCGACGACGAACGAGCCCGAGATCAACGCGGCGGTAGCCGGGCCGAGGTAGGTCACGACCGGCACCACGCCGAGCCGCAGCGCGTGCTTCCACACCACGACGTGCTCCGACAGGCCCTTGGCGCGCGCGGTGCGGACGAAGTCCTGGCTCAGGCTCTCGATCACGCCGGCCCGGGCCAGCCGCGCGATCGTGCCAGCGTAGATCATGCCGAGCGCCAGGGCCGGCAACACGTAACTCGTCCAGCCGTCGATGCGGGCCGGCGGGAACCAGCCCAGGCGCAACGACAGGGTCCGGATCAGCGCAGGCCCGAGGACGAAGCTCGGCACCGAGATGCCGATCAGCGCGATCGCCATCAGGCCGTGATCGGCCCAGGTGTTGCGCCGCGCCGCCGCCACCGCGCCCAGCAGCGTGCCGAACAGCGCCGCGAACAGGATCGACGACAGCCCGAGCCACGCGCTGTACGGCGCCTGGTGGCGGATCAGCTCGCTGACGGTCTTCTGCCGCTTCATCGAGTGGCCGAAGTCGAGGTGGACGAGGTCGCCCATGTAGGTCGTGTACTGGCGCCACAGCGGATCGTGGAGGTGGTAGCGCTCCTCGATGTTGCGCTCGACCGCGGCCGGCAGCCGGCGCTCGGACGCGAATGGCCCGCCCGGCGCGGCCCGCAGCAGCACGAACGCGAGGGTCGCCACCGCCAGCAGCACGATCACCCCGCCGAGCAAGCGGCCCACGATCAGGCGCAGCATCTAGCGGGACTTCCAGTCGGGGTCGAGCCACACCCGCCACAGCGGCGGCTGCGCGATCGGGTTCTCGGCCAGGCCGCGGACGTAGGGCCGCTTGAGGTTCTTCTGGCTGTAGGCGTAGAGCGGGATGACCGCGGCCTCGTCGTCGAGCAGCGCTTCGGCCGCCGCGATCGTGGTGAGGCGCGCGGCGAGGTCGACGGTGCCGGCGGCCTGGTCCATCAGCGCTTCGAAGCGCGGGTTGCACCACTTCGCGCGGTTGTTGGGGCTGGAGCATCGCCACAGGTTCAAGAACTCCGACTCGGGGTTGGGCGCGGCGCCGATCCAGCCCATGCGCGCGATCTCGAACTCGCCGATCCGGGTCGCGGCCAGGAACACCTGCCACTCCTGCGACTCGAGGCCGACGTCGATCCCGAGCACCGACTTCCACTGCGCCTGCACGTACTCGGCGATCAGCTTGTGGCTCTCGGTGCCGCTGTTGAACTTGTAGGTCACCCGGCGCGGGAAGCGCGGGCCCAGCTCGGTACGGGCGAGCGCCAGCTCGGCCCGGGCGCGCTCGGGATCGAAATCGAGGCCGCGCGGTGGCACGTAGCAGAGCGTGCCGGCCTCGACGATCAGGGCGACGCCCGGGGTCTCGGCGGTGACCTTGCACAGCGCGCGCTCGTCGGCGGTGAGGCTGGCGATCGGCGCGCCCGGGGTGTACGAGGCCGACGGGATCTCGCCGCCGTGGAGGATGTGGGGCAGGACCGCACGATCGATCGCCAGCGCCAGCGCGCGCCGGAGGTGGACGTTGGCGAACGTCTTGGTGTTGACCACCATGAAGTAGGCGCCGAGGTACGGGCTGATCGAGAAGTCGGCGAACGGCTTGCCGCCGCGGGTCTCGCCGGTGAGCAGCGGCAGGTACGACGACGGCACGTTGTTGACCGCGATCGCGTCGCAGTCGCCGGCGTAGTAGAGGTTGGCGGCCGCGGCCTGATCGCTGATCGAGTAGGCGGTGAGGCGGTCGAGCTTGACGTCGGCCTGGTTCCAGTACGTCGGCGATCGGACCAGCTCGATGTAGTCGCGCTCGGCCATCGCCACCAGGTGCATCGGCCCCGAGGTCACGATGGTGCCGGGCTCGGCCCAGCGCCGCGGGCTGCGCGACACCGCCTCGCGCGGCACGGCGCGCAGCACCCGCGACGGCGTGGTCATCACGATGTGCGGGGTCGGGGTCGCGGCCTCGATCACGAAGGTCAGCGGATCGGGGACGCGCAGGCCGAGGATCTCCGGCAGCATCAGGAGGTCGGCGCCGCGCACCGTGACCGTGGCGCGCGTGAGCTTCGCGTCGGCGGTCAGCTCCTCGAGTGGCGCGTCGACCCCGGGCAGCTGACGGCGCGGCACCGGCCGGACCTCGAAGCGGACGTCGGCGTGGGGCTCGAGGTCGAGCTCGGCGGCCGGGACCCAGCCGTAGACGCCGTCGCCGCGGTTCCAGTGGACGTAGGCCCACGCCTGAGCATCGGGATCGGGCAGCGACGGCGGGCGGCCCGACAGCTCGACGATCGTGACCTCGGTGCCGGCGGGGACGGTGGCGTAGGCGTCGGTGACCGCGGCGCCGAGATCGCGCAGCGCGAGCGGGCGGGTGGCGGCCCGCCGGTTGGAGTCGGGCGGGGTCGCGTGGTCCTTGCGCCAGGTCGCGAGGTCCTTGCCGTCGGCGGCGACCACCTCGACGATCGTGCCGGCCGCCAGCCCGCCGGCGTCGCGCAAGAGCACCCGGCCGGTGCCCTCGACGTACGAGTCGTAGCCCTTGATGAAGTCGAGGCCGTCGGCCGACGGCGACGCGGTCAGCGGGTGCAGCGTGCGGATCGCCTGGTACGCGATGTCGTAGGCGGTCACCGGCCGGCCGTTGCTGAACCGGCCGTCGGCGCGCATGTGGAACGTCACCCGGCGCTGATCGGGCGCGATCTCCCAGCTCGTCGCCAGGCTGGCCTCGGGCAGGCCGTCGTCGCCGTAGATCGTCAGCCCGTCGAACATCGCGTGGATGAGCGGGGTCGCGCTGGTGCTCGACGCCTGGCCGGGGTCGAGGCTCTCGGGCTGGCCGGCGTTGCACCACCGCAGGTGGCCGCGATCGCGCACCTTCGGTACCGGCCCGAAGTACTCGCCGTCCGGCAGGCTGCAGCTCCCCGCGACCACCACGACCGTCAGCGCGAGCAGCCGGTCCATGTCCACCCAGCATACGGGCACCAGTCGGCGAAGCTCAACCGATCGCTCGCCAAGGCGCGCCGCTCGCTACTTGACGAACCGCGCGAGCGCGCCGTCGGTGGCGAGGGTCACCGCACCGTCGGCGGTGACCGCCGCTTGCAGCACGTCGTGGGCCGCGGGCTCGCCCGGGCGGGCGGCGTCCTCGCCGAGCAGCAGCTCGCGCAGGCCGTCGACGGTGAGCGCGTACAGCCGGGCCACGCCGCCGTCGGTGGTCAGCGCCGCCGCGCCGGTCCGCGCGTCGAGGACCCGGTCGTGCCCGGCGACGCGCCGGCCCGGGTAGTCGCGGACCTGGCCGGTCGCGATCGTGATCAGGCTGGTCGCGCTGGCCCGCACCGCGACCACCGTGGCGCCATCGAGCGGCGCGATCACCGCCGAGCCGCGCTCGGGCTGGCTCCATCGCGCGGTACCGGTCCCGGCCTCGACCGCGCGCACGCCGTCGTCGTGGGCCAGCACCACCGCCCCCCCGACCTGGGCCGCGCGGACCGCACCCGGCACGCTCACCCGCCAGCGGACCACGCCGGTCCGCGGTTCGAGCGCGACCACGACCCCGTCCTCGTTGACCAGGTACGGCCCGGCGTCGTCGGTGTCGCGGGCGCGGGCCATCCGCAGGCCGGGGTCACCCTCGGCGTCACCGCGGGTCGGGCGGGTCCACAGCGGCGCGCCGGTGGCGAGGTCGTGGGCGCGGACGTCGGCCGCGTCGAGCGAGCGCGTGATCGCGACCCCGGCCATCACCACCAGCCGCAGCGCCGGCTCGTGATCCGCGGTCGCGAACCGCAGCCCACCGCTCTTGCGGTCGAGCGCGACCAGCCGCGAGCGGCGCGACCGCAGCAGCAGCAGCGCGCCCGCGATCGCCGGCGGGCCCGCGATCGTGAAGCTCTCGAACGGGGCCGTCGTCGGGACCTGCACCGCCCAGCGCTGCGCGCCGGTGGCGACCGCGAAGCAGGCCACCATCGTGCCCTGGGCCAGGTAGACCGCGTCGCCCTCGGGATCGGCGATCAGCTCGACCGGGCTCAGTGCGTCGGCGAGGATGAAGTCGTCGAGCGCCACTTGCCAGCGCGGCTCGCCGTCGGCCAGGGCGAAGCTGGCCAGGCGATCCGTCCGGGCCGGGCCGTAGCAGGTCGCGAGCACGCTGTCGGCGCCGACCGCGAGCCGCGCCGACGGCGGCAGCTGCAGCCGCGTGCGCCAGCGCGGTGTGGGCCCGCTCATTTGCTGACGGCGAGCAGCGCGACGACCAGGTCGTCGGGGTTGATCTCGGGCACGTACGACATGATCTTGTCGACGATCGCGCCGATCTTCGTGGCCAGCATCGCGGCGAACTTGCCGAGGCCGGCCAGGAGTTCCTTGATCTTGGCCTCGACGGTCTCGCGGACCATGTCCTTGACCCCGGCCCAGGCCGACGACACGGTGTCCTTGATCGAGCCCTTGGCGTTCTCGACGATCTGCCCGCGATACCCCGCGTTCATCGACTTCCAGTGCCAGTCGCGGTCCTCGCCGGGCCCGGTCTTCTCCTTCATCTTCTCGGGCGAGATCTGGGGCAGGAGCCCGAGGATCGGCTTGAGCGACATGAAGGGCATCTCGAGCCCTTCCTTGTGCGCGTCCTTGCCGTGGGCCTTGCCGCGGGCGTGGAGACCCTTGATGTGGGTCGCCGACGCGCCGGCGCACTGCTTGGCGATCTTCTCGTTCTCGTCGGACGCCGCCAGGGCGTGGTCGCCCTTGGCGATCCAGGTCTTGCCGGGGTTGGCGTCGTTGTGGACCTCGACCCCGTTCTTGTTGTCGTAGTCGTGCAGCACCTTCGCCGAGAACCCGGCGATCTTCTCGCCGGCGAACTCGCCGATGGTGTTGGCCACCGGGTGGAGCTTGGCCTTGACCGCGGCCTTGAGCCCGACCAGGCTGATCTTGAGCTCGGGGATCGACGGCATCGAGATGCCGAGCGCGTCGGCGCCCTGGCCGGCCAGGTCGGCGCCCTTGTGGGCGACGTCGCCGACGGCGTCGAGGCCGGTGTTGACCCAGCCCGGCAGGTGGCTGCGCGCCGTCGCCGCCGCGCCGCTGGCCGCCGTGCCGACCGCGCTCGCGGTCTCGGTGATGAACGCCTTGACGTCGATCTCGTTGGGGATCCGGTCGACGAACGTGTCGACGAACTTGGTGGCACCGCCTTTGAACGTCGTCTGGTACTCGTTGTACATCTCCATGCGCGGCACGCGCATGTGGCCCGAGGCGAACGCGTCGGTGAGGTAGTGCAAGGCCGAGGCGTCCATCGCCACGCCGACGCCACCGAACTCCTTGTTGCCGACGCCGTCCTGGAAGGCCTGCTTGCCGGCGGCCAGGTGCATGTTCAGCCACTGCGCGATGTTGTGGCCGAACTTGCTCGAGGCCGTGGCGACCTCACCGGCGTAGGCCGGGTTGTCGCGGATCGCGCCCTTGAAAAGCTTCGAGCTCTCGCCGTTCTGCTCGGAGAAGTGGTTGAAGTTCTTCGCCGCGAGATCGAGGTACTCCATCGGGCTGCGCCCGTTCATCGCGCTCGCGACCATGATCGGTCCGTTGGAGTCGGGCTCGGCGTACTTCTTCGGATCCTGCTCGTGCAGCTTGCGCGCCGCGCCCTCCTTCTTGAGGACATCGTAGTAGTCGTACA